>NZ_JBSVWQ010000073.1:0-27230 GCF_054071215.1 Pseudomonas sp. SDO5522_S412
AGCGGTGGATCAGTAACAGATACAGTGCCTGACACACCGCATTCGCGAGCAAGCCCGCTCCCACATTTGGACAGTGTTGCGTTCAGTTAGAAGGTGTAGTCCGCCGTCACGAAGAACGAGCGCGGCTCGCCCAGGATCCATTGCTGGCCGTCGTTGTATTGGCTGACGGCGTAAGTGCGGTCGAACAGGTTATTCAATTGCAGGCCCAATGTCGTGTTGCGCATGGCTTTCCATGAAACGCTGGCGTCGACCACGGTGTAGCTCGGCACTTCGCTGGTGTTGGCGGTGTTGGCGAAACGCGAGTCTACATAACGCACGCCCGCACCGGCACGCACGTCGTCAGTGATGGCCTTGCTCAGCCACAGGTTGGCGGTGCGACGCGGCACGTCGGTGGGGCGGTTACCGTCGCGGGACACGGACTGGCCGTTGACCACTTCGGAGAAGTCGTCGTACTGCGCCCGCACGATCGCAGCGTTGGCTTGCAGTTGCCAGGCATTGGGCAGTTGCAGGTCGAGGCTGGCTTCCAGGCCGTTGGAGGATTGCTGGCCGACTTGTTCCTTGAGGGTGGTGCCTGGAACGCTCACCAACAGTTTCTTTTTGACGATGTGGTAGGCCGCCAGGGTCCATTCACCACGGGAATCCCAGAACGCCTGCTTGAGGCCGATCTCGGTTTGCTTGGCGGTGGACAGGCCGAACTGCTGCTGGCTCGGGCTCAGGGTGATCAGGCTGCCAACGCCGTCAGTGCTGGTGGCGTATTGGCCGTAGACCGAGGTGTCCGGGGTGATCGCGTAGACCAGGCCGGCTTTCCAGTTGTTGCCGGTAAAGGTCTTGTTGGAGTCGCTGCCATCCACCAGGGAGTCACTGTCGATGTGCAGGTAATCGCGGCGCACGCCGGTGATCAGCGACAGTTTATCGTTCAGTTGCAGGCGGTTTTCGGCGAACGCAGCCAGCTGTTTGGTGGTGCTGACGGACTGCGGAATGAAGGGGCTGGCGCTTTCAAACGGCTGCGGTACCGGGTGGTTGATGTCCACCGGTTGGCCGGCGTTCGTCAGGTCATCGAACGGCGAGTTGCTGGCCAGGCGAAAGCGAATGCGGTTGTACTCCACCCCCGTCACCGTCTGGCTGTCGAGGCCGAACAGCGTGTGCTTGAAAGTGAAGGTCTGGCGGTCGCCCACCTGTTCCTGGTTGTGCTTGATGCCCAGGTAGCTCTGGCGCACCAGGCCGCCGTCGACGTAGTTGTAGCTCTCGGCGTTCTGCCAGCGCCGCTGGTTTTTCAGGTAGGACAGTTCATTGGTGGCGGTGACGTTGTCGTTGATCTGCCACTCGCTGGTCAGGCGCGTCCACTGGTCGTTGTAGTGCTGGATATCGTTGCTGACGTTGTAGTTCTTGTCCCGCAGGCCCTTGTGCAACTGGCCGTTGATCAGCGGTGTGCCGTAGTCGTTTTGCGGGGTCTGGTCGCCGTAGTCGGAGGCCAGGGTGAAGCTCAGGTTATCCGCCGCCTGCCAGCGCAGGGCACCGCTGACGAAGTCGCTGCCGGACTCGCCGCGGTCGATGAAACCGTTGCTGCGCAGGCGGTTGATGTTCAGGCGATAGCTCAGGGTGTCGGTCAGCGAGCCGCCGCTGTCGAGGGCTTGCTGCTGGCGGTCATAAGAACCGTAGCCCAGGCGGATATGGTTTTCGATCTCGCCCTCGAAGGGTTTCTTCGCGATGGTGTTGATCACCGCGCCGGTGGCGCCCTGGCCGTACATCACCGAGGCCGGGCCGCGCAGTACGTCCACCCGCTCAACGGACCAGGTGTCCACCGGGAAGGTGGAAGTGCCCGCGCCATCGAACATGCGCGCGCCGTCGTACAACTGCAGCACCGAGCTCTGGCCGGTGAACCCGCGTGCCGACAACGAGGTACCACCGTCGCCCGGCGTGCCGGTGCGGCTGATGCCGGTGGCCCGGGAAATCGCGTCCTGCACCGTGGCATCGCCCCGTGCGCGAATCTGCTCGCCGGTCTGGCTTTCAACGCTGCCCGGGGTTTGCAGGGCCGTGAGGTTCAGGCGTGAACCTGCCGTGGTCGGGGTGTTCAGGTCGACGCGCTCGTCGTCGACGGCGGGGGCTGAGACGGCACTGGCGGGAAGCGTCAGGGCCTGGGCAGTGTTTTGAAGGGCGAGCAGGCACAGGCCGGACGCAAGGTACTTGTTCATCGGACGATAAATCGCTTCTTCGAGACGGTACTCGCCGCAGGGCGCGGCGAGTGGGAGAACACATTAAGTGTTACAATATAACACTTTGTGCGGCGTGGGCGAAAGCCCGCGTAAGACTACATAACGCCTCTAGGTAGGGCATCTCGTCTGTTTCACGCTGAACCTGAGGCAGATTCACGTTGGCCAAACCACCGTGAAAGCACCAGGCGATCCAGTGCCCAGACCACGATCAGCGAGGCGCCCACCAGCGGAAAGACAATCGCCAGCCCGAGCATGATCACCATCGCGGTTTTCCATTTCGGCAGGTCATGGCGCAACGGTGGAACCCCCAGGCTGCCCTGTGGCCGACGCTTCCACCAGATCACCACACCGCTGACGGCGCTGAGCAGGATCATCAGGCAAATCAGCAGCACGATGATCTGATTGACCACGCCAAACATCTTGCCTTCGTGCAGCATCACGCCCGATTCGGTAACCCGCGCCACGCTGTTGTAGTGCTCCCAGCGCACATCGGCCAGGACCTTGCCGGTGTATTGGTCCACATGCAGGGTGGCGTCATTGCGCGGGTCGTTGGCGAACACCGCGAGGGTGAACACGCCTTCGGCAGTGGTGGGGAAGGTGATGCTGTAGCCGGGTTCGACCTTGCGTGAGTTGGCGAGGTCGACCACCTGCTGCAGGCGGATACTCGGGGCTGCCGGGCCCTGGCTCATGCCGGCGTGCTTCATGTGCTCGGCATGCTCGCCAGACATCGGCATCGGCGTGTTTTCCATGGCCCACGGCACGGTCTGTTGGCTCGCGGTGTTGAGGCTGCGGGCCTGCTGGTCGGACTGCGGCACGTTGTTCCACATGGCCGCCGGGAATTTATTCCACAGCTCGGCGTATTGCTTGCCCCAGAAGCCGGTCCAGGTCATGCCGCTGAGGAGCATCACCAGCAGGAACGCCGCGCCCCAGAAACCGGCGACCGCGTGCAGATCGCGCCAGAACAAGCGACCGCGGCTGCCCAGCCGCGGCCACAGAATGCCCGCCGCCGACTTGCCTCGCGGCCACCACAGATACACGCCCGAAATCACCAGCATCACGCCCCAGCCGGCGGCCAGTTCCACCAGGCGATCGCCGACGGTGCCGATCATCAACTCACCATGCAGCGCACGGGCGATGGCTTGCAGGTTGTACTTGGCGTCCTGTTCGCCGAGCACGGTGCCGCGATACGGGTCGACGAATACAGTCACTTCGCGCCCGTCGTTGTGCATCACGAATTGCGCGCTGCTGGTGGCGTCGGCGGGTGGCAGGTACTTGCTGATCTTGCCTTGTGGATAGGCAGCCTGGGCACGTTGCAGTTGCTCGTCGGCACTCAGCGCGTGTTCGGCGCTCTGCACGGTCAGCAGGTTGCCGTACATCAGCGGGTCGAGTTGGGGTTTAAACAGGTAGATGATGCCGGTCAGGGCCAGCAGCACCATGAACGGCGCGACAAACAGCCCGGCGTAGAAATGCCAGCGCCAGGCCAGGTTGTAGAAGGAAATCTTCGGTGGGTTCATCAGGGTGCTCCGCAAAGGCTTGGATTTTTTGTGTTATCGAGGACGCCATCGCGGGCAAGCCCGCTCCCACAGGGGAATGCATTGCAACTGTGGGAGCCGGCTTGCCTGCGATGCGCTTAGAAGCTCATGTCCACCTTGGTCCAGAGCGTGCGCCCCGGTTCCTTGATGGCTTGCGGGTCATTGGCCGGGTAGCCGAACCCGGCGTTGCCGGCCAGGTTCAGGTGCTCGGCGTACGCCTTGCCAAACAGGTTGTCGACGCCGGTGCTGACCTTGAAATTCTTGTTGATGCGATACGCCGCGTTCAGCGAGAACACGCCAAACCCCGAGCTTTTGTCGAAGTCCTTGCCCACCACGTTGCCCTTGTTCTGGTCGATGCGGTTTTGCGCCGCGACCACCCGCCACAAGGCGCCGGCGCTCCAGTCGTCCTGGCTGTAGGTGAGCCCGAAGCGCGCATCCAGCGGCGGGATCTGCGGCAGCGGTTTGCCGTCGCTGGTGTTCTTGCCCCAGACGTAGGCGAAGGTGGCATCGGCCTTCCAGTTGGCGGTCAGCTTGTAGGCTGCGCCCAATTCACCGCCCATGATTCGCGCGTCCACATTGCGCGCCTGGGAGGTGGTGCCCATCATTCCCGGCTGGTAGTCGAACAGGATGAAATCACGCACCTGGCCGACGTAGCCCGAGGCCCAGGCATCGAGATCGGCGGATTTGTATTGCAGGCCAAAATCCAGCTGGGTGGTTTTTTCAGGCTTCACACCGTCGAAGGCATTCACGGAACCGACCGACCCGGTGTCGGGAGAAAACAGCTCCCAGTAATCAGGGAAACGCTCCGAATGCCCAAGCCCCGCGTACAGGGTGGCAGGGCTGTCCGCCAGATCGTGCTCGTAGCGCACAAAGCCGGACGGCAGCGTATCGGCGCGGGTTTTACCGGCGGTGGGGTTGGGGCTGCTCATCATCCCGGAGCTGATGGTTTGCCGGAAATCCTTGGCCGAGGCGCGGTCGACGCGGGCGCCGGTGATCAGGCGGTCGCGGTCGGCGGCGTACCAGGTCAGTTCGCCGAACACCCCGTAGTTGTGGAAGTTGGCGTCCTTGCTGCGGGGCAGGTCCTTGTAGGTGTCGACGCCCATGGCGCTGCGTTCGCGGTGTTCGTTGGTTTGTGCATCAATGCCGCTGATCAACTGCACATCGGCCCAGCGCCAGGTGGCCTTGATACGGGCGCCGAGGGTGCGGCGGTCGACGTTGGCCGCCATGGGACCGGCCATCATCCCGGTGCCCGACGGGACGCGCAGGGTGTAGTTGTCCATCACGTGGTCGGCGTAGTTGTAGTAGACCTGCGCTTCGACCTTATCCAGCACCTCGCCGATGTTCGATTTCTCGAAGCGTAATCCGAGGCTCTCGCGCAAAAACTGCGAACCGTCCATGCCACGCCCGGCGTAGCGGGCTTCGCCATCGCCACGGCCGGCGGTGAGTTCCAGCAGGGTGTCGGCGTCCGGGGTCCAGCCCACGGCCACGTCGCCGTTCCACTTGTCGTAGCGCGAGGCGACGGTGTCGTTGTTGCCGTCCTTGTAGTCATCGGCGTGGGCCTGGTTGCCGATCACCCGCACATAACCCAGCGGCCCGCCGGCTGCTGCGTCGACGACTTTGTCGAAACGCCCGTTGGAGCCCGCCAGGATGCTGGCGTTGACCCGCGTGCCCAGCTCGCCGAATTGCTCGGGCTCGCGCTCGAACAGGACCGTGCCGGCTGAAGCGCCCGGGCCCCAGAGCACGGTTTGCGGGCCTTTGATCACGGTGAGCTTGTCGTAGGTTTCCGGTGAAATATAGGAGGTGGGCGCATCCATCCGGCCGGGGCAGGCGCCGAGCATCATGCTGCCGTTGGTGAGGATGTTCAGGCGCGAACCGAACATGCCCCGCAGCACCGGGTCGCCGTTGGTGCCGCCGTTGCGCACCAGGGCGAAGCCGGGGATGGTCTTGAGGTAGTCGCCGCCATCGCTGGCGGGCACCGGTTGGCGCGGGTCTTTCGGGTTGGTGACGACGGTCAGTGGTGAGCTGGGGGCAATGGCGGTGATCACCGTCGGGCTCAGTTCGTTCTGGTCGGCAGGCTCGTCGGCGTGGACCTGAGGAACCAGCAGCGCGCCACACAGAACGGCGAAAACGGGAGTACATCCCAAACGGGTGTCAGCAGAAAACCTGGACATGAAAAATTCCATCATTCATTCGTAAACAACACGGCCAGCAGCCTGCGGCTGTCTGTCTAAAGTCGGCCGGGGTGAAGTAACGGTGTGAAGTGCTTACGTGATGATGGGCGGGGCACGGCTGCGGGCACCGGGGAACACGGTTTGCCGGGCATGGCCCAGGCGTGGGGCGGGGGTCAGGGCGTTGGCGGGCGGCGGGCTGCCGAGGGTGACAAACGACACGCTGCCAGGCAGCGCCGGGCAACTGAAGAGCAGGCTGCAATAGCCGCACTTTTCCCAGAGCACGTGGTGTTCGTCGGGTGCTTTGTGGTGATCGGTCGCAGGCTTGGCGTCGACATGGCAGCTCGGCGCGTCCATGGACATTTCCATCGACATGCCGGCGTGATGATCCATCGGCATCGCTTGGGAAATCAGCGGACCGATAAAGATCATCAGCATGGCGAACAGGCTGATCCAGCTGCCGCGCATAAGGCCTACAGGCTTACGGCGGTGCTGGGACAACCTGGCGCGTGGGGCGCCCATCAAGGTTTATCTATTGGGCGTGCATGTGTTCGTGGCCGGCCATGGGCGGCTGCTTCTGCACTGACACTTCCACCTTCACTGGCCCGGCCTTTTCAAAGTTCAGGGTCAGCGGGAAATGCTGGCCGTCGCGCAAAACGCTGCGGTCCTTCAGGTCCAGCAGCATCACGTGGTAGGCCATGGGCGCGAACGTCAGGTCACCTTTGGCCGGCACCGCGACGCTGGTCACTTGCTGCATCTTCATCAGATCGCCCTGCATCACATGCTCATGCAGTTCGGCCTTGGCGGCCACGGGCGTGTCGACGCTGAGCAAGCGATCCGCATGCTCGCCCTGGTTATGAATCACGAAATACGCCGCGACGGTCGGCGCATTGGGCGGCAGTTCCTGGGACCAGGGTTCGCTGACCACCAGTTCGCCGACCTTGAAGTCTTCGGCATTGGCAGCAGCACACACCGGCAGCAACAACGCAGCCAGAAGCAGGGAAGATTTGAGCATGGCAGTTCTCCAGAACGGTTCTAAACGCAGTTCACTTGCGAAGAAATCAGACCGTTGGAGAGGCGCGGGGGTTAAGGCTCGGCCATTGCTGGCGCGGGGTGGGGGATTGCAATGACGGCGGCGGCAGGTCTTGCACCGCGTCGAATCTTGCGAAATAGAGTGTTGGTGAATGCCCCGGCAACGCCACTAATGGCGCCGAGCCCGAGCAGCACCAGCAATGCTGCATGGTGGAGTGATCGTCCTGCTGCGGCGCCGGAATCTCCAGCTTGCCCAGGGCAATGGCCGTCAGCTTGTTGGCATTGGAGGAGCAGAAACTGCCCCACAGCAGTTGCTTGACCGGGTCATCCGCCTGCTGCATCGCACCCGCCAGCGGCATGGCAAACGCATTGAACAGCACTGCAAGGCAGGCTATCCAGGCAATTGCAAAGCGTTGACGGGCCATGGCGGACAATCCGTAGGGTTAAGCGATCAGGTGGGTATTTAGCCTGATCGGGGAGGATAAGTAAAAAGGGGCGGTGTGGTTTGGTGTCGCAGTGCTGGGTTTGAGGATAGACGGGAATCAAGGATTTCCATTTTTTTCAAATGGGCCGCGATGTTTAGTGCGACAGCTGAATGCTGTGGGAGCTGGCTTGCCTGCGATACAGGCGACTCGGTCTTCCTGCTGGAACGAGGTGATGCTATCGCAGGCAAGCCAGCTCCCACAGTTTGGATTGTGTTCGATTCGAATGTGGAGGCCCTCCACAGAAATTTCCGACAGTGATTGGCGGTTGTCCTTGGGAAACTCAATCTCTAGTCTCCGAACACCACTGCAAACTCAGTGGTCGGGCGTCGCGGCCCGGATCCTATAGGCGCTAAGCGCCATCGTCTGCTTTCAGTTGACGCTTTTTTATCGTCTACTGTGCGGCGCTATGGTGGCTGTGCGCGGGATACCTTCGGGTATGCCGGGTTGCCTAGGGACCGGTCCGCGAACCTGCGCACAGCTGCCACCTTCCATCGCGTCGCGGCGATCAGTGGCAGCTTCACATCCCTTAGGAGCTTCACAATGATTAAACCTACCCCCAATCCCCCCTTTCGGCTGTTCACCGTAGCCGACGGAATCAGCACCGAAGACCTGTTGGTCAACCTCATTGAAACACTCGCCTCGGCCAATGCGCTGAGTTGCGACTTGGCGTTTAGCCTGGAAGGATCGAAGCGAGAGGAGTTGTTGGGCGTCGCTCAGTTGATCGAGCTGGCGGAGTTACTGGCTGATCGGGTGCACGAAGGTGGCGGAAAACGCATTTAACACTTCGATGATCGATCGTTCCTGCGCTGATGTGTGGGAATGATCCCGTGAGACGCCTTTAAACGTCCCAGCTTGCTTCCCGTATGTGATTAAAGTTCACGACATCTACGCTGTGCTGATGAGCAAATCCAGCGACTCTTAGGTCATCTGTCAAAACTAGATAATTATCTTTGGCTGCACAGATAATACCGACGTCGGTAAGTCCGTAGGGCGACAGCTCATAATCGCAACTTATATCAAGAGCAGGGCAGTGAATCTCAATGACTGTCGATAATGATTTTTTTAATGTTGCGTAGAAGTCGTGTAGCTTGCTCCCATAAAGCCCGTTTGTAAGGTTGCTGACTTCCGCAAGTATATGAGGAGTTGAAATAAGCTTTTCGAATTGATCAATCACGTTAAGCAGAAGTTTGTAATCTTTGGCGGTGTACCCGCTTGTTCTTTTGAAGCCTGCAATACTGGGTGTGCCTCCGATCAGTGCCAAGAGCAGCAGGTTAGTGTCGACTATGATTCCTTTTCTTCGATATTGCCGGATATATGTTTCGATCATACTTCGCGGATCTTCATGGAGCGGAACTCGCCAGTCTCCGAGTCAATGAAGAATGTTTTATATTTTCTTGCGTACATTTGTCCCGCTAAAGATGCGCCTAATCGTTGATATTTATCAGGGGCTGGAACATTGAAGCCAAGTGTTATTGCCCACGTTTTGTCGCCTGGGTTTAACTCGACTTCCTCAAGCATCAAGTCCTGAAGCACTGTTTCCTGGCCGAGAAAGTCATTGGCTGCTGCCTTGGCAACTTGCACGGCTTCTTTGACGTCTATCATGTCAGCTCCTGAATAGAATTGAGTCTGGCTTGAACTGTTTCTGGAGTGTAGCACTTCATGTTGTGGATTCATCGCCGTCCCTTTAGTCACAAATAGAGTTGATAGAGGTGGGCGATGATCCTGATCTATCGAATGAAATCTGCCAATAACTCGATTGTTTCTGCGGGCGACAAAAGCTCCTGATCCACCGCCACCAACACCGGCCGCCTCAACACCAACACCGGCACCCCCCGCTCCCGTGCCACTTCCAGCTTCGGCTCGGTAGCCGTGCTGCCGCTGTTCTTGCTGATCAGCACATCAATCTGCCGCCGTTCAAACAGCGCCCGTTCATCCTCGATCAAAAACGGCCCACGGGCGCCAATCACTTCGCAGCGTTCATTGCCGGGGTACACATCCAGTGCGCGCAGTGTCCAGAACTGCTCGGCGGGGATTTCGTCGAGGTGTTGTAACGGTTCACGGCCCAGCGTGAACAGTGGTCGCTTGAAGGGTTTCAGAGCTTCAATCAACTCCGCCCAGTCACCGACTTCGCGCCAGTCATCATCCGCCTGTGGCTGCCACGCCGGGCGGCGCAGGGCCCAGCAGGGAATGCCACACACACCCGCAGCACGGGCGGCATTGGCGCTGATCTGCGCGGCATACGGATGGGTCGCGTCCAGCACCAGCTCGATACCTTCATCGCGAATGAACTGCGCCAAACCTTCCGCGCCGCCATAGCCACCGACGCGCACCTGGCACGTAAGGTCGGTGGGAACGCGGCCAACACCCGCCAGGCTGTAGATATGCTCGGGCCCCAGTGTGCGGGCGATGGCCAGGGCTTCCGTCACGCCGCCCAACAGCAGGATGCGTTTCATAGCGGCTTGATCACTTCCAGCAGGGTGATCGGCAGCGCCTGGCGCCAGGTATCAAAGTCCCCCAGTGGCTGGGCCTGGGCCACATGAATGCGGGTCAGCTCGCCGCCGTGTTGTTCGCGCCAGGCCATCAGGGTCATTTCACTTTGCAGGGTCACGGCGTTGGCCACCAGCCGGCCGCCCGGGCGCAGGTGTTGCCAGCAAGTGTCGAGCACGCCGTCGCGGGTGACGCCGCCGCCGATGAAGATGGCGTCGGGCGCTTCCAGGCCAGCGAGTGCGTGGGGCGCGGTGCCGCGAATCAACTGCAGGCCGGGGACGCCGAGTGCATCACGGTTATGTTCGATCAACAGTTGCCGGCCTTCATCGGCCTCGATGGCCAGGGCGCGGCAGCTGGGGTGGGCGCGCATCCATTCGATCCCGATGGAGCCGCTGCCCGCGCCCACGTCCCACAGCAGTTCGCCGGGCATCGGCGCGAGGCGGGCGAGGGTCATGGCGCGCACGTCGCGCTTGGTCAGTTGGCCGTCGTGCCTGAAGGCCGAGTCCGGCAGCCCTGCCAGGCGTGACAGGCGCGCTGTGTTGGCGTCGGCCACGCAGTCGATGGCCAGCAGATTCAACGCGGCAATCGGTTCGCCAGGCCAATCCCGGGCGATGCCGTCGATGCGGCGCTCATCCGGCCCGCCGAGGTGTTCAAACACACTCAGGCGACTTGCGCCAAACCCGCGCTCGGCCAATTGTGTGGCAATCGCCGCCGGGCTCTGGCCGTCATTGCTCAGCACCAGCAAACGCACGCCGCTGGCCAGATGCGCATTCAGCGCCGCCATCGGCCGGGCAACCACCGACAGCGTCACTACCTCTTGCAACGGCCAGCCCAGACGCGCCGCCGCCAGGGACACGGAAGAGGGCGCCGGCAGAATCAGCAGCTCATCGGCCGGCACCTGCCGCGCCAGGCTCGCACCCACGCCATAGAACATCGGGTCGCCGCTGGCCAGCACGCACACCGCTTCACCACGCCTGGCCAGCACCGGCTCCAGGGAAAACGGGCTGGGCCACACCTGGCGTTCGCCACGGATGCACACCGGCAACAAGTCCAGCTGGCGTTGCCCGCCAATAATGCGCGAGGCGCGCAACAGGGCGTGCCGGGCGTTTCTGCCCAGGCCCTTGAAGCCGTCTTCACCGATGCCTACTACCGTCAGCCAGGGCGACATATGAATTCCTTGAACGACATCCGACGGGCAGGCTTTTCATGCCGCCGGACAAAGCAGGCATAATACCGCGCCTTTACCCGTGAACCGGTAGCCCCGTGAAACCAATACCACCGTCCAATACCTTGCGCCCCTCGGCCTGTCCGGGGTTGCTGCGTATTGTCCAGGCGTTGGATGGCGGGATTTGCCGCATCAAACTGGCGGGCGGTTCGATCCGTGCCGAGCAGGCGTTTGCCGTGGCCGACGCCGCCCAGGCCCATGCCGGCGGGGTGATCGAGGCGACCAACCGCGCCAACCTGCAGATTCGCGGGATCGGCGCCGAACAGGATGCATTGATCGCCGCCTTGCTGGCCGACGACCTGGGCCCCAAGCGTGCCGCCGGTGATGATGTGCGCAACCTGATGCTCAGCCCCAGTGCCGGCATTGACCGCGAGATGCTGTTCGATACCCGACCGTTGGCCGACCAGATCCTCACCACCCTGGAAACCCACCCGCGTTTCCATGAGCTGTCGGCCAAGTTCGCCGTGCAACTGGACGGCGGTGAAGCCCTGGCCATGCTCGAGCATCATCACGACCTGTGGCTGTCAGCCTTCGATGCCAATGGCAACACGCTGTTGGCATTCGGCCTGGCAGGCTGCCCGGCGCGGGATGCGCCCTTGGCGGCGGTACCTTTGGCACAAGGGCATGCACTGGTGGTGGCGGTGCTGGAGCGGTTCCTTGAGCTGGCCCGGCCTGATCAAACCCGCATGCGCCACCTGCTGGCTGAAACCGCTGTGGATAACTTTTTGCGGCAGCTGAATATGCCATTGCAGCCGGTTGATGGCTTTTCAAGGCACTCCAACCCCGCGCCGCTGCACCTGGGAAGTTATCCACAGCGCCAAAAAAACCAGGTCTACGTCGCCGCCGTCGCACCCTTGGGCCGCCTGGATTCGGCGATGCTCAGGGGCGCTGCGCAACTGGCCGTCGACCATGGCGACGCCACCTTGCGTGTCACGCCATGGCAAGGCCTGCTGCTGCCCAATATCCAGGATGCGGCGGCTGTCACCGAACGCCTCGAACAGCTTGGCTTTTTGTGTTCGGTGGACCAACCCCTCGCACGGATGATCGCCTGCACCGGCGCCGGCGGTTGCGCCAAAGGCCTGTCCGACACCAAGGCCGACGCCGTGCAACTGGCCGCGCTTGCGCCCGGCCACAGCGTGCACCTGTCCGGCTGCCCGCGTTCCTGCGCGGCCGCACACACCGCGCCGGTCACCCTGCTGGCGGTAAGTCCCGGCCACTACGACCTCTATTTTCGCGACGCAGGCCTGCCCGGTTTCGGCCGCCTGCACGCGCGCACTCTTTCTATTGAAGCGGCGGGCGCCTTGTTGCGCGCTCACCCACGGAGCAACACCGATGATTGATTACATCCGCGACGGTCAGGAGATCTATCGCAACTCCTTCGCGATCATTCGCGCAGAAGCCCGGCTTGATCGCATCCCTGCCGACCTGGAAAAACTCGCGGTGCGGGTGATTCATGCCTGCGGCATGGTCGACGCCATCGACGGCCTGCAATTTTCCGAAGGTGCCGGCAAGGCCGGGCGCGAAGCCCTGGCCGCTGGCGCGCCGATCCTGTGTGATGCGCGGATGGTCTCCGAAGGCGTGACCCGTACGCGCCTGCCGGCCAACAATCAGGTGATCTGCACCCTGCGCGACGACAGCGTGCCGGAGTTGGCCCGCAAGCTGGGCAACACCCGTTCCGCCGCCGCCCTGGAGCTGTGGCGCCCGCACCTGGAAGGCAGTGTGGTGGTGATCGGCAATGCGCCGACAGCGCTGTTTTACCTGCTGGAAATGCTCGACGCCGGCGCGCCAAAACCTGCACTGATCCTCGGTTTTCCGGTGGGCTTTGTCGGCGCCGCCGAATCCAAGGCGATGCTGGCGGCAGACAGCCGCGGCGTACCGTTCGTGATCATGCAGGGCCGCCTGGGCGGCAGTGCGATGGCCGCCGCCGCGGTCAACGCCTTGGCCACGGAGGTCGAATAATGCCGGCACGCGGACGTTTGATTGGCCTGGGCGTAGGCCCCGGCGATCCGGAACTGATTACCCTCAAAGCCCTGCGCCTGCTGCGCGAATCGCCGGTGGTGGCGTACTTCGTGGCCAAGGGCAAGAAGGGCAACGCCTTCGGCATCATCGAAGACCATTTGGTGCCCCAGCAAACCCTGATGCCGCTGGTGTACCCGGTGACCACTGAAGTGTTGCCGGCGCCGCTGTCCTACGAGCAAGTGATCAGCGATTTCTACGACACCGCCAGTGTCGACGTTGCGGCACACCTGGACGCGGGGCGCGATGTGGCGGTGATCTGTGAAGGCGACCCGTTCTTCTACGGCTCCTACATGTATTTGCACGACCGCCTGGCCGAGCGCTACGAAGCCCAGGTGATCCCGGGTGTGTGCTCGATGCTCGGTGGCGCCTCTGTACTGGGCGCACCGTTGGTGTACCGCAACCAGAGCCTGTCGGTGCTTTCCGGCGTGCTGCCCCATGACGAACTCAAGCGTCGCCTGGCGGATGCCGACGCGGCGGTGATCATGAAGCTGGGGCGCAACTTCACCAAGGTGCGTCAGGTACTGGAAGAATTGGGATTGGCGAGCCGGGCGTTGTACGTCGAGCGCGCGACCATGGCCAATCAGAAAATCGTCGCCCTGGATCAGGTCGATCCGACGTCCTCGCCGTATTTCTCGTTGATCATCGTTCCCGGTGAAAGGTGGCAAGGCTGATGACGGCTCCCGCGATTGTCATCCTGGGGCAGGGCAGCCTCGCCACGGCCCGCGCTATCCAGCAGGTGTATCCCGACGCGCTGATCCACGGCCTGGCCGGGCGGGTCGAGGGCGCAGATCAGGCCTATAACGAATTCGGCGCCAGCGTGCGCCAGTTGTATCAACAGGGCACGCCGATCATCGCCCTGTGCGCCGCCGGGATTGTGATCCGCACCCTGGCGCCGCTGTTGCTGGAGAAGGGCGTCGAGCCTGCTGTACTGGCCGTCGCCGAAGACGGCAGCGCGGTAGTGCCGCTGCTCGGTGGCCTCGGTGGCGTGAACGTAATGGCGCGGGAAATCGCCGCTGCCCTGGACGTTGCCGCCGCGATCACCACCAGTGGCGAGCTGCGTTTTGGTACCTGCCTGCTTAACCCGCCCCATGGTTATCAGCTGGGGGATCTGGAACTGGGCAAACGCTTTGTCTCGGATTTGCTGGCTGGCGAATCAGTACGCATTGAAGGCGCGGCGCCGTGGCTGGATCAGGCCAACTTGCCCCAGGATCAACAGGCGCGCCTGGCGATTCACGTCGGCAGTGCCGAGCGCACACCTGCGGCCAATGAGTTGCTGATTTATCCGAAGACGGTGCTGGTTACCTGCCAGCCGGGGCCGCAACTGGCCGGGCGAATTCGTGCGGCGTTGCAGGATGCCGGGCTCGCCGTGCAGTCCCTGGCTTGCCTGCTGGCGGCTGAAACGGAGATGGCCGATTCGTCATTGCACGAAGCGGCGTTGGAGCTGGGCGTGCCATTGCGCTTCGCCGATCTGGCGCCTCAGGCGGACATCGCGATCACGGTGGCCGAGGCCCCTCTGGACCTGTCCCTGATCGGTCGTCCCCGCGGCCGCCTCGCGGTGATCGGTTTGGGCCCCGGCGCTGCCGAACTGATGGTACCGGCAGTAAAAGCCGAGCTGGCCCGCTGCACCGACGTGCTGGGTTACGAAACCTATGTGCGCATGGCCGGGCCGTTCCGCGCGGACCAGATCCAGCATTGCACCGACAATCGCGAAGAGATGCAGCGCGCGCGTCATGCCTTTGAGCTGGCGGCGCAGGGGCGTTCGGTGGTGGTGGTGTCTTCGGGTGACCCGGGTGTATTCGCCATGGCCGCCGCGGTGATCGAAGCCTTGCACGAGTCCGGCGACCCGGCCTGGCATCAGGTCGACCTGGAGATTTTGCCGGGCGTATCGGCATCCCTCGCCACGGCGGCCCAGGCAGGTGCCCCGCTGGGGCATGACTTCTGTGTGATGTCACTGTCGGACAACCTCAAACCCTGGTCGATCATCGAGAAGCGCCTGGACCTGGCGTCCCAGGCCGACCTGGCGCTGGCGTTCTATAACCCGATCTCCCGTGCGCGGCCCTGGCAGTTGGGACGCGCCCTGGAAATCGTCGCGCAGCACCGCACGCCTGAAACACCGGTGGTCTTGGGCCGTGACATCGGTCGCCCGGGACAGACCCTGCGAGTCACCACCCTGGGGCAACTGACGCCGGAGCAGGTGGACATGCGCACCATGGTGCTGATCGGTTCGTCCACCACCTGCGTCTTTGCGCGGGCAGGTGGGGGCGAGTGGGTCTACACGCCACGTTGGTACGGCGAGAAACCCGCCTCCTGAAAACAACGGCGGCCCCGCCATGGGGCCGCCTTGAAACGTCAGTCATTGATGCCGGAAAGGTCTGCTTGCCGAGGTTTTTTTGCATCGGCTCAAGTCATACCTTTCTCTACGGCTTGAAGAAAAGCACGGCGCTTTTGTGTGCCGCCGCCTCATCCCCAGCGTTTACTCAGCTGCGCCGCCTGCAGTGATTTTTCCTGCGGGTCGCGGCGCGTCCCGTGGTCAATGTCCAGCAGCTCAAAATCCCCGGCAAGTCGACTAGTGTTGGCGTTGAGCCCCATGTTGGGGGTTATGGAGAAATGGCTATGGAGCGAAACAACAAACGGATCAACAGCGCAAAAAGGAGGAAGCTGATTGCCGCTTACCGGCTTCCGGGCGCGCCCGGCCTGGCGTCGGGGTTGAGCGCGCCGGTGAAGCCCGAGGCGGATGATGAGCTGGACGCGGCGGTGGTGAACAACAGCGTCATGTCGTTTGTGCAAGGCATGACCAGCCTCAACAAGGAGTACACCCGCAAAAGCTATTTGCTGGCGAGCAGCTACGTCAGCGATGTGCTGCGGGTCGCCCGGGGCACAGAGGCCTGGTACAACGAATTCATCAAGGTCATGAGCAGCCTCGGCTGGATGCCGGTCAGGAGCAGTTTCGAGCGGGTGTACACCTCTCGCAAGGGGCTGTCGGTACAGCTGGCGGCGCTGAACCTGATGGCGGCCACCGTGGCCTCGACGTTTCTGTCGGGGCCGCTGATCAGTGTATTGCCCAAACGGGTGGCGGAGGCGGTTGAAGCCTTGAAGCAGCTCCCGGCCTCATTTGAGTTATTCAAGCGAAATACCACCACGCGTGACGGTGGCGATTTCGGCTTGGCGTCCTGCTCGGAAATCGCCGGGGAAGTTTCGATGGTGCTGGTGACGTACAGCTCCCACGGCGTCAGCAAGCAACTGGGCATACCGTTTCTGGAGTGGGACAGTGCATCCGTCGAGGCCTTCAGTGGCCGCACGTGCCTGGTGCTGAACAGCTCGGTGGTCAACGAAGACACGATTCAACTGCTGCGGGACAGCGCAGGGGACAAGGTCCGCCTGGCTATCGCCAACTACAGGATTTGATCTACGGCACCAGGTAACCGCGTACACCGGTGAAGATGATTTGTGCGGCCAGGGCGCACACGAACAGCCCCATCAACCGGCTGACAATCTGCAAGCCCTGGTCGCCGAGGATGCGTTCGATACGGTTGGACAGGTACAGCACCACGCCCACCGTCAGGCTGGCCAGGGCGATACTGAGGATCGCGGTGATCTTGTCGTCCCAGTGCGGCTGGCTGACGCCCATCACCAGCAGCGCACCGATGGTGCCGGGGCCGACGGTCAGGGGAATGGTCAGCGGCACGATGGTCACGTCCTGCTGCACGTTGTCGGTCTGCACCGCTGACTTGCCCTGGGCCATGCCCAGGGCCGAGATGAACAGCACACTGCCTGCGCCGATGCGGAAGGCGTCGACGGTGATGCCGAACACACTGAAAATCACCCGGCCGAACAGGTAGAGCAACACGCTCGATACCAGGGTGGCGAGGGCCACTTTCCAGGCCAGGCGCCGCCGCTCCTTGCTGGAGTAACCGCGAGTCAGGCTGATAAAGCAGGAGAGCACGAAGAAGGGGCTGTAGAGCACCAGCATCTTCAGGTAAACGCTGAATAGCACGTGGAGCATGGTGGGAGCTCGCAGCGAAGGAGGGCGAGCGGGAGTTTATCAGGCCTGTGGCTGAGCGCTATCTGTGAAGCGACAACAATCCAGTGTGGGAGCGGACTTGCTCGCGAAAGCGGTGTGTCAGCCAATACATGTTTGACTGACACACCGCTTTCGCGAGCAAGTCGAATCGTCGCACCGCCGCTCCCACATTTTGATCTGCGTCATGCATGGGTCAGGTGGGAGCGTGCTCAGGGCGCTGTTGGCGCTGTGCCACCCAGTACTCCACCAGCTCGCGCAATTGCGACAACTCCACCGGCTTGGCCATGTGCCCGTCCATCCCGGCCTGGCGTGCACGCTCTTTATGTTCCGAAAGAATGTGCGCGGTGAGTGCCACGATTGGCGTACGAATCCGCTGGTTGCTGACTTCCCACGCGCGCAGTTGCTGGGTGGCGGAGAAGCCGTCGAGGATCGGCATTTCACAGTCCATCAACACCAGGTCGTAGCGCTGGGCCTTCATTGCCTGCAGGGCTTCTTCGCCGTTGCTGGCGGTGTCCGGCTGCAGGTTGAGCTTGCCGAGCATGCCGCGAATCACCTTGGTGGAGATGCTGTTGTCCTCCGCCACCAGGATCCGGAAGTCACTCGGCACGGTCACCGGGGCCGGCGCGCTGATCGCCGGCTGGCGTGGTTGCACGGAGCCCTTGCTGCGCTGGGTCAATTCATCGGCAAGGGTGGTCTTGAGGGTATAGCCGGCCACGGGTTTGGCGAGGATGCGCTTGATCCCGCAGTTGCGCGCGATGATCTTGCTCGGCGCATTGCTGATGCCGGTGAGCATGATCAGCAGGATGTCGTGGTTCAGGCTCGGGTCTTCCTTGATCTTCGCCGCCAGTTGCATGCCGGTCATGCCGGGCATGTTCTGGTCCAGCAGCACCACGTCGAAATAGTCCCGCAGGTGCGCCTTGGTGCGCAGCAGCGCCAGGGCTTCCTTGCCCGAAGGCACGGCGCTCACGTTCAGGCCCCAGGCCGTGCATTGCTGCACCAGCACTTTGCGGCAGGTGTCGTTGTCGTCCACCACCAGCACGCGCGCGCCCTTGAGCGGGCCGTCGAGGTCGGAGGTCGGGTGCTCCAGGCGTTCCGGGTCCAGCGGCAAGGTCAGCCACAGGGTGCTGCCTTGCTGGCTGCCACTCTTGATGCCGAATTCGCCGTTCATCAACAGGATCAGCTGGCGGGCAATGACCAGGCCCAGATGGCCGCTCAGGCGGGTGGCAGAGAGGAAGTTCTTGCTGTGCAACTCGCTGTGCAGCAGGGCGTCGCGCTCGGCGGGTTCCATCGGCAGGCCGCTGTCTTGCACGGCAATGCGCAGGCGCGGTTTGCTGCTGCGCTCGTCCAGTGCGACGACGATCAGTACTTCGCCTTCATCGGTTTTTTGCAGGGCATTTTCCAGCAGGCTCAACAGTGCCTGGCGCAGCCGCGTCGGGTCGCCGCTGATCACCCGGGGTACCTGGGGCTGGATAAAGCTGATCAGCTCGACGTTCTGCTGCTCGGCCTTGGCGCGGAAAATACTCAGGCAGTCTTCGATCAGCGCGTTGAGGTCGAACTGCACATCGTCCAATTCGATCTGCCCGGATTCCAGCTTGGAGATGTCGAGAATCTCGTTGATCAGGGTGAGCAGTTCGTTGCCGGCGCTGTGGATGGTTTGCACGTAGTCGCGTTGCTTGACTGAAAGCGGGGTGCCCAGCAGCAGTTCGGTCATGCCCAGCACGCCGTTCATGGGCGTGCGAATTTCGTGGCTGATCTTCGCCAGGAATTCGGCCTTGGCGGCGATTTCGGCGTTGCTGGCCGCCAGGTCGCGGCTGAGGCTGAAGTTGTCTTCGGTGATGGCGCGCTGGCGTTCGCCCAGGGCCAGGCTCATCAACAGGCCACTGAGGCAGATAAAGCCGAGCAGGGTGATGATCAAGCCTTGTGGCGGCACCAGCGTCAGGCCCAGCAAGGCCGGGAGAATAATCAGCGTGCCGATGTTGAAGATCACCATCGCCAGCATGAACAGGCGCGCCGGGCGGTAGCCCTTTTGCCAGTGATAGGCCGAGACGAACAACATGCTCAGGCCGGCCAGCGCCACCAGGGCGTAGGTGATGATGTTCAGGGGCAAGGTGTTGACGAACAGCAGCAACAGGCCGGTCAGGACGATCAGCAGGATGTCGGCCATCAACAGCTTGTTCAGCGGATGCGGGCCCAGTGGCGCAAAGAAGCGGTAGGCAAACATCAGCCCGCACGGCGCGGTCAGCAGCAGGGCGAGGTAGGCACCGGGGGTTTGTACCGCGTGCCAGTTCGGCAACCACGGGCCCAGCACGTTGAGCAGCAGCGCAAGGCTGAGCAGCAACAGCAATTCGCAGGCGGCGAGCCACAGGCTGCTGCGGGAGCGATGGTAGGCGTAGCGGGTGAGGTTGTGCAGGATCAGCATCACCAGGCAACCGAACAGCAGCCCGTAGATCAGCGTCTGGTTCTGGTTAGCCGCAGCCAGCACGGCCGGCTCAAGGGTGATGTAGGGGCGCAGCTCGTGTTCCGAGACCATGCGCAGGTACACGTCCAGCGGCTTCTGGCTTTGCGGCATCGGCAGCATGAAGTCGCTGCTGGGCAGCGGGCGCTCGGCCTGGGGCTGGCGGGTGCCGGTAGCTTCCTGCTCCACCAGGGTGTCGCCGTCGAGTACATACAGGTTCAGGTGTGACAGGTCAGGGGCGAATACCCGCAGCACTTGCTCGTGTTTGCCGGGTTGCAGCCTGAAGCGTACCCACAACGCACCGTCCGGTTGCGCGGCGGTAATCCGGTCCAGTTCGATGGGGCTGAATTGATTGATGTAGCGGGGCGAGCGGATGTCGCTCAGTTGCAGATCGGCCTGTTCATCAAGCAATACTGCCCAGCCACTGCCTTGTGCGGCGGCCTGGGCCGGGAGCAAGCAGAGCAAGGTCAGCAGACTGACAGTGAAACCTATGGCGATCCTGAGCCAGCGCACGGCGAAATCCCTTCGTAGGTTGATGCATGGGTATAACTATGCGCGGGGCCACAAGCGTAGGGCAAGGGCCGGAGGCCCCTGCCTAACCGAACGGATAGCTGTTTACTGACTTTCGCCACGCTCACGGGCAATGGCGCGGTAGCCAATGTCGGTGCGGTAGAAGCAGCCTTTCCAGTCGATCTTCGCCGCCAGCTTGTAAGCCTGTTGCTGGGCGGCATCTACGCTGCTGCCCATGGCGGTTGCGCACAGTACGCGACCACCGGCGGTGACGACCTTGCCATCCTTGAGCGCGGTGCCCGCGTGGAACACCTTGCCTTCCAGCGTAGCAGCCGCGTCCAGACCTTCAATCACATCGCCCTTGGCGTAGTCGGCCGGGTAGCCGCCGGCGGCCAGCACGATGCCGACGCTCGGGCGCGGGTCCCACTGGGCTTCGACCTTGTCCAGGGCCTGGGCCAGCGCAGCTTCAACCAACAGCACCAGGCTCGATTGCAGGCGCAGCATCACCGGTTGGGTTTCCGGGTCGCCGAAGCGGCAGTTGAACTCGATGACTTTCGGATTGCCGGCCTTGTCGATCATCAAGCCGGCGTACAGGAAACCGGTGTACACATTGCCTTCGTCGGCCATGCCGCGCACGGTTGGCCAGATCACCAGGTCCATCACGCGCTTGTGCACTTCGGCGGTTACCACTGGCGCCGGGGAGTAGGCACCCATGCCGCCGGTGTTCGGGCCGCTGTCGCCGTCACCCACGCGTTTGTGGTCCTGGCTGGTGGCCATCGGCAAGACGTTCTTGCCGTCGACCATTACGATGAAGCTGGCTTCTTCGCCGTCGAGGAACTCTTCGATCACTACGCGCGAACCGGCTTCACCGAAAGCATTGCCGGCGAGCATGTCGCGCACGGCGTCTTCGGCTTCAGCCAGGGTCATTGCGACGATCACGCCTTTACCGGCGGCCAGGCCGTCGGCCTTGATCACGATCGGTGCACCGACTTCACGCAGGTAGGCCAGGGCCGGCTCGATCTCGGTGAAGTTCTGGTAGTCGGCGGTCGGGATCTTGTGGCGCGCCAGGAAATCCTTGGTGAAGGCTTTCGAGCCTTCCAGCTGGGCAGCGCCGGCGGTTGGGCCGAAGCAGTCCAGGCCGCGGCTGCGGAACAGGTCCACAACGCCAGCTACCAAGGGCACTTCCGGGCCGACGATGGTCAGGGAAACGTTTTTCTCGGCAAAGTCCGCCAGTTGCTCAAGGGCCAACACGTCGATGGCGACGTTTTCGCACTTGGCTTCAATGGCGGTACCGGCGTTGCCGGGGGCGACGAAAACTTTCTGGACACGTGGGTCCTGGGCAACTTTCCAGGCCAGGGCGTGTTCACGGCCACCGCTGCCAATGATCAAAACATTCATTTCAAAAACCTCGGATGACGCTGAATTCTGATCGTTCCCACGCTCTGCGTGGGAATGCCTCTTGTGACGCTCCGCGTCACGCTTTGGGACGCGGAGCGTCCCGGGCTGCATTCCCACGCAGAGCGTGGGAACGAGCAATCAGTGGCGGAAGTGGCGCATGCCGGTAAACACCATGGCGATGCCGGCTTCATCAGCCGCTGCAATCACTTCTGCGTCACGCATCGAGCCGCCCGGTTGGATCACGGCGGTAACACCGGCTTTCGCGGCGTTGTCCAGGCCATCACGGAACGGGAAGAATGCGTCGGACGCCATCACCGAACCGGCGACCTGCAGGCCGGCATGTTCTGCCTTGATCGCAGCGATGCGTGCCGAATTCACGCGGCTCATCTGGCCCGCGCCGACACCGATGGTCTGGCGGTTCTTGGCGTAGACGATGGCGTTGGATTTAACGTACTTGGCGACTTTCCAGGCGAAGATCAGGTCGTTGATTTCCTGTTCGGTCGGGGCGCGCTTGGTCACCACTTTCAGATCGGCGCTGCCGATCATGCCGATGTCGCGGCTCTGTACCAGCAAGCCGCCGTTGACGCGCTTGTAGTCCCAGGCAGCGGCACGCTCGGCCGACCACTCGCCGCAGGCCAGCAGGCGCACATTGGCCTTGGCAGCAACGATGGCGCGGGCCTCGATACTCACGGATGGGGCAATGATCACTTCCACGAACTGACGCTCAACGATCGCCTTGGCGGTCTCGGCGTCCAGTTCACGGTTGAAGGCGATGATGCCGCCGAAGGCCGATTCGGTGTCGGTGGCGTAGGCCAGTTCGTACGCCTGGCGGATACCGCCTTCAGCGTCCGGGCTCACGGCCACGCCGCACGGGTTGGCGTGCTTGACGATCACACAGGCTGGCTTGACGAAGCTCTTCACACATTCCAGCGCGGCGTCGGTGTCGGCCACGTTGTTGTAGGACAGCTCTTTGCCTTGCAGTTGGGTCGCGGTGGCGATGCCGACTTCAGCAGGCTTGGCCTCAACGTAGAACGCCGCGCTCTGGTGCGGGTTCTCGCCGTAGCGCATTTCCTGGGCCTTGATGAACTGGCTGTTGAAGGTGCGCGGGAACTGGCTGCGACCTTCTGTGCTGAGGGTTTCAGCGGCCTGGTTCACGGTGCCCATGTAGTTGGCGATCATGCCGTCGTAGGCCGCGGTGTGTTCGAAGGCCTTGAGCATCAGGTCGAAGCGCTGGGCGTAGGTCAGGCCGCCGGCTTTCAGGCTTTCCAGTACGTTGGCGTAGTCGCTGGCGTTCACCACGATGGCCACGTCTTTGTGGTTCTTGGCTGCCGAGCGAACCATGGTCGGGCCGCCGATATCGATGTTTTCGATGGCGGTCGGCAGGTCGCAGCCTGGCTTGTTGATGGTGGCTTCGAACGGGTACAGGTTAACGGCCACCAGGTCGATCGGCTTGATGCCGTGCTCGCTCATGATGGCGTCGTCGATACCGCGACGACCGAGGATCCCGCCGTGGATTTTCGGGTGCAGGGTCTTGACCCGACCGTCCATCATTTCTGCGAAACCGGTGTAGTCCGCCACTTCCACTGCGGCCACGCCGTTGTCCTGCAGCAGTTTGAAGGTCCCGCCGGTGGAGAGAATCTCCACGCCCAGGGCTTCCAGCTCCCGGGCAAATTCGAGGATCCCGGTCTTGTCGGAGACACTGATCAAGGCACGGCGGATCGGCAGGCGGGTAGTCTGGTCGGTCATTTCAATTTCCATCAAAAGCAAAGGAGTCAGCAAAAAAGGCGTCCGTTTTTACGCGGGCGCCTTTCTGGTTTGATTGAATGCTTACAGCAAATCGTACTGCTTGAGTTTCTTGCGCAGCGTGCCACGGTTCAGACCGAGCAGCTCACTGGCCTTGGTCTGGTTGCCCTTGACGTAGTTCATCACGCTTTCGAGCAACGGCGCTTCGACTTCGGAGAGCACCAGGTTGTACACGTCCGTGACGGCAGCGCCCTCAAGGTGGGCGAAATAATTGTGCAGCGCCTTCTCGACACTCCCGCGAAGGGTCTGGCCTTCTTCGCTCGGCGTGTTGAGGTGCTGTTTCAAATTGACGTTGTCGCTCACGGGTGTTGTTCCACTCACTAAAGTCTCGGTCATCATCGTCATGCGGCCACCCCTTCTCCGTCCCCTGTCACCAGGCTCTTGTAACGCTCGGAGAAGAACTCACGAACGTTGGCGCACTGTGCTTCCGTATCATCCAAACGATTGAAGTGGGCGCGAAACTCCCTGGCGCCCGGCAAGGTTGCGAGATACCAGCCCACATGCTTGCGAGCAATGCGTACTCCCATCACGTCTCCGTAGAAGGCGTGCAGGGCGGCCAGATGCTCTAGCAGAATACGTTCCACCTCGATCAGCTCCGGTGCCGGCAAGGTTTCGCCGGTACGCAGAAAATGCTCGATCTCACGAAAAATCCACGGCCGCCCCTGGGCAGCCCGGCCAATCAACAGGCCATCGGCGCCGGTCGCGTGCAGCACGCGCCGGGCTTTCTCGGCTGAGTCGATGTCGCCGTTGGCAAAGACGGGAATCGACACCGCCTGCTTGATCGCGGCAATGGTGTCGTACTCGGCTTCACCGGTGTAAAGGTCGGCGCGGGTGCGGCCATGCACCGCCAGCGCTGTAATGCCCGCCTGCTCGGCGATCTTCGCCACCGTCAGGCCATTCTTGTTGTCCCGGTCCCAACCGGTGCGGATCTTCAGGGTGACCGGCACATCCACTGCAGCGACAACGGCATGCAGGATCTCGCTCACCAACTGCTCATCCTTCAACAGGGCAGAACCTGCGGCCTTGTTGCAGACCTTCTTGGCCGGGCAACCCATGTTGATATCAATAATCTGCGCCCCCAACTCCACGTTGGCCCGGGCCGCATCCGCCAGCATCTGCGCATCACCGCCGGCGATCTGTACCGAGCGGGGCTCGGGATCACCTTCGTGGATCATGCGCATCCGCGATTTGCGGGTGTTCCACAGGCTCATGTCGCTGGTGACCATTTCCGAGACTACAAGCCCTGCGCCCAAACGCTTGCAAAGCTGACGAAAGGGCTGGTCGGTGACGCCCGCCATCGGGGCGAGGATCAAGCCGTTGTGCAATGTGTATGGGCCGATGCGTACCGCCGACATAGGACTTCCCTGTTGTGGGGCCGGATCATTAGAGTTCGAAAAAGGGTTGGCATGATACCCGCTCTCGATGACTGGATAAAGGCTGAATTGGATAAAATCTGAGCAGTTATTTTCTTATCGCCGCAGGTTTGGTCAAAGGCGATGCAGTCAATAATCTGCCGTCAAGCACCGGCCAGGCAGCCGTTTCACTCGGGGGAGTGGAAGCTCAGGCTGTAATTCACCGCTTTGTTGCCCGGGTCGAGGATGTCCAGGGCAATGTGGATCGGCGTCTGGGAGGGCATCTCGGTCACGCCTGCCAACTCGCCGCTGAGGTATTCGGCGGGTTTGAAGCGACGACTGGCGATCATATTCCCGTTCATGTCGGCAAAGCGTAGCTCCAGCAGCGGGAACGGTTGGGAGAATGTCGCGCGGTTATAGATGATCGCGTCCACCACCAGGGCACCGGCAAACTCCGGGTGGCTGCGCACCACCAGGTTGCTGCTCTTGATGTGGGCGATATCGACCCGGGATGGCACGGTGCAGCCCAGTTTCGGGCACAGTTCCTGGAACCATGGACGGTAGGCGTCCTGGCGTGCCAGGTCGTCGAATTGGTAGGCGACGTATTGTCCCGCCAGGCCGGCGGCGGCCAGCAGCACCAGCAAGCCCCAGAACAGGCGGCGGCCCCAGCCGGAGGAACGCTTCTGTGAATACAGGTGCAGCGGGTCGTCTTCCAGGTCCGAAAGCAGGTCGTCGTGGGCGCCAGCCTCGGGGCGAGGGCGCTTGCGTTTGGGCTGCGGGCGTTCCGGTTGTTCGGGTTCCGGCTCGTCTGCTACGGCGGTTACCGGTGGGTCGAGTTCGTCATCGGTGGTGCTTGTGTGCAGCGGTGGTTCGTCGTCCGGCTCGACCGCTTCAAACGACATCGACGGTTCGGTGCGCTTGGGTTTGCCTGGGCTTGCCTTGGCCGGTTGCGGTTCGTCGTCGACCATTTGCGGGGCTTGGGCCCGTTCATCCCGGGGTTCGCTGAACAGGCTGGAGGCCCATTGCTCTTCCTCGGCCTTGGCCGTATCACGGCTGGCGCTGAGGGCATCTTCCTTTTGCCGACGATCGGCGCCGGTCTGGCGACGGTCGGCACCCACGGGTTGGGTGTGCTGGATCTCGCGACGCTCCAGCTTGGCCAGTTCTACGTCGAGGTCCAGGTTATCCAGGTCCAGCTCTTCGGCGGTCCATTGCTTCTGGCTGATGGCTCGCGGCGCTTGGGGTGGCGGTTCTACGGCTGCCGGCGGCTCTGCCGCAGGTGGTGCCTGGGGCGCGGGCGCGTTGGCGCGCTGCTCCAGCAGTTGGCGAGCGGCATTGAACACCTGCAGGCACGACCCACAGCGCACCACGCCACGGGCCACGCTCAATTGAGCGTGGTTGACGCGAAAGCGTGCTTGGCAGTGTGGGCACTGGGTGACGAAACTGTCGGTCATGCGGCCATCCGATTCATGCAGGCGCTCATTCTAGCGCCGACGACCACTGATGCGTACCCAGCCATCGCGGTTGGCGATCGGATCCAGCTCAAAATCCTGGGCGTAGGCGGCGGCAACGTCTTCGCCCTGTTCGGCGAGGATGCCCGACAGCGCCAGGCGGCCGCCCGGCTTGACCAGGCTCGACAGCTGCGGCGCCAGGGAAACCAGCGGCCCGGCGAGGATATTGGCCACCAGCACGTCGGCCTGCACCTGGGGCAATTGCTCCGGCAGGTACAGCGGGAATTTCTCTTCAGCGATGTTATTGCGCCCGGCGTTATCGCGGGAGGCTTCCAGGGCTTGCACGTCGATATCGGTACCGACCGCTTCCTTGGCGCCCAGCAGCAGGGCAGCGATCGCCAGGATCCCCGAACCGCAGCCGAAGTCCAGCACGTTGCAGTCTTTCAGGTCCTGGCCATCGAGCCATTCCAGGCACAGTGCGGTGGTGGGGTGGGTGCCGGTGCCGAACGCCAGGCCCGGGTCCAGCAGCAGGTTCACGGCGTCAGGCTCGGGGGCGGCATGCCAGCTCGGCACGATCCACAGGCGCTGGCCAAAACGCATTGGCTGGAAGTTGTCCATCCAGCTGCGTTCCCAGTCCTGGTCTTCGATGATTTCGCTGTGATGCTCCGGCAGCGGGCCGCCGGTGAGCAGTTCCATGTGGGCCAGGACGCTGGCGGCATCGGTGCCGTCTTCGAACAGGGCCAGCAGATGGGTGTGGGACCACAGCGGGGTGGTGTTGAGCTCGGGTTCGAAGATCGGCTGGTCTTCGGCGTCCATGAAGGTCACCGACACGGCGCCCACTTCGAGGAACGCGTCTTCGTAGGTTTCGGCTTGTTCTGGGCTGATGGCGAGACGGACTTGCAGCCAAGGCATGGCGGGCACCTTTGAAAAAATGAGTGTGCAGCGGGGTAGGGCTGCGAAAGACGCGCAAGTTTACGCGAGCGAACAGCAGAAGACGACTGTACTGCTGGTGTACACAGAACAAAATGTGGGAGCGGGCTTGCTCGCGAATGCGGTGTGTCAGTAATGGATGTGTTGACTGG
>NZ_JBSVWQ010000074.1:0-26948 GCF_054071215.1 Pseudomonas sp. SDO5522_S412
ATATTACTGTTGCTGACACACCGCTTTCGCGAGCAAGCCCGCTCTCACACGGAATCCGCGTCGCCTGGAGTCTTTGCTTCAGGTCTTACGTCGCCCGCGGGTCTGCACGCCCGCCTCCATCGCCAGCCCCGCGGTACGCTCCAATGCCTCGGCAAAACCCCGGCGTTGCTCGCTGTCGAGCTGCGACAAAAACAATTCATCCACGCTGCTTTCGTAGATTTTCCACATCTTTTTACGCAATACCCGGCCCGCGTCGGTAATTGAGACAAAGGCAGCACGCCCGTCACCGTCGGAGCGCGAACGCACCACCAGGCCGTCCTTTTCCAGGCGGTCGACCAGGCGCGTCAGGTTGTAGCGTTCGATGGCCAGCACATCGGCCAATTCGTGCATGCGCCGGGTGCCATCGGGGCCACTTTCCAGGCCCCACAAAGCGTCGTACCAGGCATACGGCGGCAGACCGGCATCGGCCAGGCGCCGCTCGATTTCACGGATGACCGTCCTGTGGGCCCGAACAAAACGGAACCAGACATCAGGCTCTTTCGACGACATGCAACACCATCCGGGGAATTTCAAGAAGGTTGCAATAGTAGCTCATCCCGCGCTAGATTCAGCCATGTAGTTGCAATTGCAACTACATTCGCAAAGCTCCCACAAGGAGCCCACACGCTGAAACCCGTCCACCCTGGAGCCTGACATGACCCCGAACACTGCAGTACGCCTCGACGACGATCCACAGGAAACCCGCGAATGGCTGGAGTCCATCGAATCGGTGCTGTCCACCGAAGGCCGCCCGCGCGCGCATTACCTGATTGATCAGTTGCTGGATTTCGACGTGGCGCGGCATGGCGACTTCTACGGGCGGGTGACCACCCCGTACGTCAACACCATCCCGGTAGACCGCCAGTTGCCCTACCCCGGCAACCTGGCCACCGAGCGCCGGCTGAATGCGTTTATTCGCTGGAACGCCATGGCCATGGTGCTGCGCGCGGGCAAACATTCCGGCGTGGGCGGGCATATCGCAACCTATGCGTCGGCTGCGGTGCTGTATGACGTAGGCTTCGACCATTTCTTCCGTGGCCGAACTGAAAGCTTCGATGGCGACCTGGTGTACATCCAGGGCCACTCCGCGCCGGGCATTTACGGGCGGGCGTACCTCGAAGGCCGGATCAGCGAAGCCCAGCTGGACAACTTCCGCCGGGAAGCCGGTGGCGACGGTTTGTCATCCTATCCGCACCCTCGCCTGATGCCGGACTTCTGGCAGTTTCCTACGGTTTCCATGGGCCTCGGACCGATTACCGCCGCGTATCAGGCGCGCTTCATGCGCTACCTGGAGTTCCGCGACCTCAAGCAGCACCAGGGCCGCAAGGTGTGGGCGTTCCTCGGTGATGGCGAGATGGATCAGCCGGAATCCCTGGCAGCCATTTCCCTGGCCGGGCGCGAGAAGCTCGACAACCTGATCTTCGTGGTCAACTGCAACCTGCAACGCCTCGATGGCCCGGTTCGCGGCAATGCCAAGGTGATCCAGGAATTCGAAAGCCTGTACCGCGCCGCCGGCTGGAACGTGATCAAGGTAATCTGGGGCGGCGGTTGGGATGCGCTGCTGGAAAAGGATAAAAGCGGCTTGCTGCGCCAGCGCATGATGGAGTGCGTGGACGGCGACTATCAAAACTACAAATCACAAAACGGCGCCTACGTGCGGGAACACTTCTTCGGCAAATACCCGGAGTTGCTGGCGCTGGTGGCAGACATGTCCGACGACGACATCTGGAAACTCTCACGGGGCGGCCATGACCCGGACAAGGTCTACAACGCCTATGCCGCCGCCGTGCGTCACAGCGGCCAGCCGACGGTGATCCTGGCGAAAACCGTCAAGGGCTTCGGCATGGGCGAGGCCGGCGAAGGCCAGAACATCAACCACCAGCTGAAAAAGATGGGCGCTGAAGCCGTCAAAGCCTTCCGCGATCGCTTCGGGCTGGAAGTGGCCGACGACCAACTGGCTGAAATCCCGTATCTCAAACCGGCCGCCGACAGCGAAGAGGCCCGCTATTTCGCCGCCCGCCGCCAGTCACTGGGTGGCTACGTGCCGGCTCGCCATAGCGCGGTCGAGTCGCTGAAGATCCCGGAACTGGATGCCTTCGCCACCCAGCTCAAGGACACCGGCGAGCGCGCGATCTCCACCACCATGGCCTTTGTGCGCATCCTCGGCACCCTGCTCAAGGATCCGAACCTGGGCAAACTGATCGTGCCCATCGTGCCGGACGAGTCCCGCACCTTTGGCATGGAAAGCCTGTTCCGCCAGATCGGCATTCACTCCGCTGTCGGCCAGCTCTACACCCCACAGGATGCGGGCCAGCTGTCCTACTACAAAGAGAGCAAGGACGGACAGATCATGCAGGAAGGCCTGAATGAATCCGGCGCCATTTCCTCGTGGATCGCAGCGAGTACGTCCTACGCCAACCACGGCTTGATGACCGTGCCGTTCTACATTTTCTATTCGATGTTCGGCTTCCAGCGGGTTGGCGACCTGGCCTGGGCCGCGGGCGATGCACGGGCGCGGGGCTTCCTGCTGGGGGCGACGGCCGGGCGCACCACGCTGATGGGCGAAGGCCTGCAGCATGACGATGGCCACAGCCATGTGCTGTCGTCGGTGATCCCGTGCTGCATTTCCTACGATCCGACGTTTGCCTTCGAGCTGGCGGTGATCATTCGCGAAGGCATGCGCCGGATGTACGTCGAGCAAGAGGACATCTACTACTACATCACCCTGCTCAACGAAAACTACCCGCACCCGGCGATGCCCGAAGGCGTCGAGGACGGGATTCTCAAGGGCATGTATCGGTTGAAGGCGGCTGAAGACACCACGCAACCACGGGTACAGCTGATGGGCAGCGGTTCGATCCTGCGGGAAGTCATCGCCGCCGCGGACCTGCTGCGCGATGATTTTGCCGTGGCCAGCGATGTGTGGAGTGTCACCAGCCTGACCGAGCTGCGCCGGGAAGGTCATGCCGTGGAGCGCTGGAACCTGCTGCATCCTGAAAGCGAACCGCGTACCAGCTATGTCGAGCAGTGCCTTGAGGGCCAGCCTGGGCCCGTGGTGGTCGCCACCGACTACATGAAAATCTTTGCCGATCAGATTCGCCCGTTTGTACCGGGCCGGCGCTTTGTGGCGCTGGGCACCGATGGCTTCGGGCAATCGGATACCCGCGAAACCTTGCGCCAGTTCTTCGAGGTGGACCGGTATTTCATTGCCCTGGCGGCCTTGAAGGCGCTGGCGGATGACGGCCTGATCAGCCGCGCCAGGGTGGCGGAGGCGATCAGCCGCTACGGGATCAACGTCGACAAGGCCAACCCCGTAGCGGTGTAGTTACTGCGCAGGCGTCGGCAGAGGCGGAATCACTTCGGTCGGCGCCGGCAGCGCAGGACTGGTGGCCTCTGGCGCAGGTGCCGGGGCTTCCTTTGGTGCAATCGGCGCAGGTTCCGCCGGTGGCACCACCGGCTCCGATGCCGCTGGCACCACCGCCGGTGTCACTGGGGCTGCCGGTGTGGCGGGCGCTTCTTTTGGCACTTCTTTCGGCGCTTCAACCTTATCGGCCTTATCGGCCGCCGGAGCTGCCTTAGGTTCCGGGATGCCCAGGTCAGCCTTGGGCTTCTCTGGAATATGCGCTGCCTTTTTCACTTCCTGGGGCAGGAAAACGTCCACCAGGGCGAAATAACGCTCATAAAATTTCGGCGCAGACACCGTCTCGCTGGCCACCTTGACCATGGAGTCGTCGGTGGAGCCAATCGGCATCGACACCGAACCCAACACACCCACACCGAGGCTGGCGGAGTTGTTGACCTTCTTCAAGGCGTAGCGATCCTGCAAGGCGTTGGCGAACATCGTCGAGTGATGATTGCCGCTGCCATCGTCGGCACACACCACGTTGAAGCTGATCTGCAGGTGAGTTTCGCCGGTCTGCTGGAAGCTCTTGTTACCCGCCACCAGCTTTGGATCGCTGCTGGTGATGATGTAACCCTGGCTCAACAGCGCACGCCGCGCCGCTTCGCAGGCCGCCGTGTCACTGACCGGGTAATCACGGGAAAACGTGCCGGAGTCGTCGAAGTTCTCATGTTCATAAATAGCGGTCTTGGGTGACGAGCAGCCCGCAGCGCCCGCCAGCACCAGCGCCAACCCGAGGCTACGCAAGTGAAATGATATCGACATCGAAAATCCTGAGGAAAACAGTCAGGGCGGTATTGTGCAACAGAACGTGGCCTCGGCGCGCGAATTCCTGTCGGTAAAACGTCACAGCCTTACGGGACGGTGTCCGCAGGAAAAAGCCGCTCGCCCATATGGTCGATAAACACGCGCAATTTCGCCGAGGCATGGCGACTTGATGGCCAGAGCATCCAGAAGCTGCCGCTGTGCTCCAGGTAATAGTCCAGCACCCGTTGCAGCCGGCCCTGCTCCACCGATTCGCGGACCATGAAGTCTGGCAGGCAGGCAATCCCCAGGCCTTCATGGGCCACGTGCATCAGTGATTCGATGGTGGTGGAGACCAGCGGCGCACGCAGGGTCGGCTCCGGCAGGCCCGACTCCGGGCGCAGTGGCCAGGTTTCCAGCTTGCCGGTGGCGCAGAATTTGTGGCGCAGGCAGGCGTGGTCGCTCAAATCCCGGGGCTGGCGCGGCGTACCGTGCAGGCGCAGGTACTCCGGGGACGCCACCAGCACCAGGCGGTAATACCCGAGGTGGCGCGCCATCAAGCGTGAGTCCTCGGGTTTGCCGGTGCGGATCACCGCGTCGAAACCCTCCTCGATCACATCCACCATGCGGTCGGAGAAGTCCACGTCCAGCTCGATCTCGGGATAGGCGCGCATGAAATCCGTCAGTACCGGCATCAACAAGCCGCGCACTTGCGGCAGGCTGACGCGCAACTTGCCTCTGGGGGTGGCGGATGCCTGGCTAAGTTCCTGTTCTGCGGCTTCGACTTCCGCCAGGATGCGCCGGGAGCGTTCGAGAAACAGCGCGCCCTCGCTGGTCAACGTGATACTGCGGGTGCTGCGATGGAACAGCCGCACCCCCAGGCGCTCTTCGATGCGCGCGATGCTTTTGCCAATCGCCGAGGACGACACCCCCAGCATGCGCCCGGCCTCGGTAAAGCTGCGGGTTTCGGCCACCTGCACAAACACTGAAATACTGCCCAGGCTGTCCATCGTCTCGCTCCCGAGGATTGCGGACATTGGCGTCCGATAAGTTCGGAACCTTAGCCTGTTTTTCTCCACCGTGCAGCACCCTACTCTGGCTCCCTGCCCTTTCGTCTGAAAACCGGAGCCAAAAAACATGAGCGACAGCGCCCTATCTTCCACGACCCCCACGGTGAGCCGTGAACGACTGCCTCTGGGCGGCCTGTTGGCATTGGCTACCGCCGGCTTCATCACCATCCTCACCGAAGCCATGCCGGCGGGCTTGCTCCCGCAAATGGGCGCCGGCCTCGGGGTGTCCGAAGCGTTGGTGGGCCAGTTGGTGACCCTGTACGCCCTGGGCTCGCTGTTGGCCGCGATTCCCCTGACCATCGCCACCCGGGGCTGGCGCCGGCGGCCATTACTGATGATTGCCATCGGCGGGTTTGCCTTGGTCAACAGTGTGACGGCGTTTTCCAGCGATTACCTGCTGACCCTGGTGGCCAGGTTCTTCGCCGGGGTGTTCGCGGGATTGCTCTGGGCGCTGCTGGCCGGTTATGCCAGCCGCATGGTTGCGCCGCACCTGCAAGGCAGGGCCATTGCCGTGGCCATGCTCGGCGCGCCATTGGCGCTGTCACTGGGTGTACCGGCCGGGACATTCCTGGGCACCACGGTGGGCTGGCGCCTGAGCTTCGCGATCATGTCCGGCCTGACGGTTGTGCTGCTGGCCTGGGTGCGCTGGCAGGTCCCGGACTTTGCCGGGCAACAGGCGGAAAAACGCCTGGGGCTGCGCCAGGTGCTGGCACTGCCAGGGATTCGTCCGGTGCTGTTTGTGACTTTCACCTACGTACTGGCTCATAACATTCTCTACACCTATATCGCGCCGTTCCTGGTACCTGCCGGGATTGCAGCGGACATCGACCAGGTGCTGCTGGTGTTTGGTCTGGCGGCGCTGCTGGGTATCTGGATCGTCGGCGCGCTGATTGATCAGCGGCTGCGCGCGTTATTGGTGATCAGCTGCGCAATGTTCGCGCTGTCGGCCCTGGCGCTGGCGTTCTGGATCACCTCAGCGACGGTGATCTACACCACGGTGGCCTTATGGGGGCTGGCGTTTGGCGGTTTGCCGGCATTGCTGCAAACGGCGCTGGCCAAGTCGGCCGGGGATTCAGCCGATGCCGCACAGTCGATGCTGGTGACGGTGTGGAACCTGGGCATCGCCGGTGGCGGACTACTCGGCGGCATGTTGTTGCAAGGGTGGGGAGTGACATCGTTTCCATGGGCGGTCGCCGCGTTGGTCGTACTGGCGCTGATCGCGACGCTGCGTTTAACCGATGTTTAAACGAAACGTGACGTGATGTTTCTTAACTCTTATGATCGCACCGGGTGCGCTGCTGCATACGGCACAGCGCAGGTTAAAGGATAAGCATTGGTCGGGCCGCCAATGGAGACTTGTCGTGCCTGATAAACACCCTGCTATTCCGCGCCCCCAGGTTCTGGTCGAAGGCGCCCTGTCCGCATTGGAGCGATTTTCAAGGATCGAAGCAGTCAGCGGTATCGTGTTGCTGCTGGCAGCGATCGTCGCGCTGGTCTGGGCCAACAGCCCCGTCGCAGATTCCTACGAACACTTCTGGAACACCCCACTCACTATCGGGCTGGGAGACTTCACGGTCTCGCGCTCGTTGCACTTCCTGGTGAACGATGGGCTGATGACCATCTTCTTCCTGGTGGTGGGCGCCGAGATTCGCCAGGAGATCAGGGACGGCGCACTCGCCAACCTGAAACTGGCCACCCTGCCCCTCGGCGCGGCACTGGGTGGCGTGCTGATGCCGGCGCTGATTTACACCCTGCTCAACCATGGCACGGTCGCGGCCAGTGGCTGGGCAGTGCCCACTGCCACCGACATTGCATTTGCCGTGGGTGTGCTGGCGCTGTTGGGTAAATCCATCCCCGCCGGCGTGCGCATCCTGCTGCTGGCGCTGGCGATCATTGATGACATCGTCGCCATCCTGATCATCGCGATTTTCTATACCGCCAGCCTGGACTACATGGGCCTGGTGATCGCGGCCTGCGGGCTGGCGCTGGTGCTGGTTTTTCAGCGGATGGGAATTGGCAAGGCGGTGGTGTACCTGTTGCCGGCGGCGATTGTCTGGTTTGGGCTGCTCAAGACCGGCGTGCATCCGACGCTCGCGGGCGTAATGCTTGGCCTGATAACGCCCGTGACTTCCAGACCGACTCGGGAACGCCCTCTGGACACCATCGGGCGCACATTTAACGAGCTGATGGACCGGCTTTCGCATCCGTCAGAAAGTGCCCATCAGGTCGCCAAACCATTGAAGCAATTGAGACAGGCCCAACGGGAAATGTTGCCGCCGGTGCAGCGGATTCAAGCCGGGTTACACCCATGGGTGGCCTTCGGCGTCATGCCACTGTTTGCCCTGGCCAACGCGGGGGTGAGCCTGCAAGGGTTCAACCTGGACGATCCACTGCCCCACGGCGTGTTCATGGGGGTCATCCTGGCCCTGGTGCTCGGCAAGCCGCTCGGTGTGATGCTGGCGAGCGTGGTGCTGGTCAAACTGAACATCTGCCAATTGCCGGAGGGCGTGACCTGGAACGGCGTCGCCCTGGTGGGCCTGCTGGCGGGAATTGGTTTCACCATGTCGATTTTCATCTCGTCGCTGGCCTTCTCCGATCCGACGCTGCTGTCGGCTGCCAAGCTGAGTGTGCTGAGCGCTTCGACCCTGGCGGCTGTGATTGGCCTGAGTTGGGGCAAGCTCAAGTTTGCGCGTTGAATCAAGACTGGTTGAGTCAGCTGATTAGTGGATAAAAAAAGACCCCGGCCTCTTCAGGCCGGGGTCTTTTTATTCAGGCTGTTACGAGATCAGAACTTCTTGATCTCAGCCTTGGTTTCCAACTGCTTGCGATAGGCGGCGAAGTCTTGCTGGCCGACACGGGACGCGAGGAAGCGGCGGTACTGAGCCTTCTCGTCATCGGTCGGTGCAGCGGCTTCATTGACCGCGTTCAAGCGCACGATCACCAGGCTACCGTCTGGCAGGGTCACGCTGGTGAAGGTCGGCTTGTCCTTGGCCGCAGGCTTTGGCATGCGGAACAGGGCTTGCAGCACGGCTGGCTCGACGCCTTCCTGGCCACGGGTGGCCGCTTCGGTGACTTTCCAGGCCTGGCCATCCACCGGCTGGTTCAGCGGTGTCTTGCCATCACGCAGGTTGGCAATCAGCTCGTCCGCGTGAGTCTTCGCCGCAGCGCTCGCGCGCTCCTTGGTCAACTGGGCACGGATGGCAGTGGCAACGCTTTCCAGCGGCAGCTGGGTAGGCTTCAGGTGCTCTTTGGCACGCAGCACCACGATGGTTTCCGGATCCAGCTCGATGGCGGTGCTGTTGGCACCTTCATCCAGTACTTCAGGGCTGAATGCAGCGGTCACCGCGGCACGGTTGGCAGCAATGCCTTCGCCACCTTCACGGCCAAACGGCGCGGAGGTGTGCACGGTCAGCTTCAGGTCCGACGCCGGCTGGGCCAGGTCGGAAGCTTCGAATGCAGCGTCTTCCAGTTGCTTGGTCGCGTCGACGAAACGCTGTTCAACCTGTTGGGTCTTGAGCTCGCGGGTCAGCTTGTCTTTCAGGCTGGCGAACGATGGCACTTCAGGTGCTTCAACGCCCAACAGCTTGATCAGGTGCCAGCCGAAGCTGGAACGCACCGGTGTCGAAACCTGGTCCTTGTTCAGTGCATACAGCGCTGTTTCGAAGGCAGGGTCGTAGACGCCAGGGCCAGCGAAACCGAGGTCACCGCCGTTGTTCGCAGAACCCGGATCCTGGGAGAACTCCTTGGCCAGGGCTTCGAATTTCTCGCCCTTGGCCAGGCGTGCCTGGATCTCTTCGATCTTGGCCTTGGCCTGCTCGTCAGTGGTCTTGTCGTTGACTTCAATCAGGATGTGCGCCGCGCGACGCTGTTCAGCGAGGTTGGCGGTTTCTTTCTGATAGAGGGCTTGCAGCTCATCGTCCTTGACCGCGACCTGGTCGAAGAAGGAAGCCTTCTTCAGCTCCAGATAGTCGATGACCACCTGGTCCGGGGTCATGAACTCCTTGGCGTGCTGGTCGTAGTAAGCCTTGACCTCGTCGTCAGTGATCTTCACTGCTGCAGGGTCGGCCTTGACGCTGACGGTGGCGAAATCGCGGGTCTGTTTTTCCAGACGGGCGAACGCGAGCACTTCGGCATCAGTCACAAAACCGCTGCCGGCAATGCCTGCACGAACCTGGCCGATCAGCATTTCCTGGCTCAGCATCTGACGGAATTGCATACGGCTGTAGCCCAGCTGACGGATCACCTGGTCGAAACGCTCAGCGTTGAACTGGCCATCCACCTGGAATTCCGGCGTCTGCAGGATCACTTGATCCAGCGCAGCTTCGGAGAAAGCGAATTTCGAATCGGCCGCGCCTTGCAGCAGCAGCTTGCGATCGATCAGGCCCTTGAGGGCGGCGTCGCGCAGCAGCTTTTCGTCCAGCAAGGAAGCATCGAAGTCCTTGCCCAGCTGTTGCATCAGCTGGCGACGTTGCATGTCGACGGCCTGGCCCAGTTCGCTTTGGGTGATTTCTTCACCGTTGACCTTGGCCACGTCCTGCTTGTTGTTGGTCGAAGCTTGAAAAATAGCCTCGATACCGGTGAACGCCATCAATGCGACGATGATCCCGATAATGGTCTTGGCAATCCAGCCTTGTGAATTGTCCCTGATATTCTGCAGCATGCGTCCCCCAGAAACGGTTGAACTTCAAAATTAGGCAACCGTGGAGCGTGGGTAGAGTCCGGATAGAAGAAAGGCGCATCCGAGGATGCGCCTTCTCGTAACTGGCGGAGCGGACGGGGGTTTGAACCCACACCCCCGGCGTGGCGACCCGATGGATACTCGGGTCAGCTGCCGCTCCGCTGCCAGGTCAGACCTGCGTCCGACCCGGATGGGTAAGGCTTGAGCGAAGCTTAGTTAACGGCTTCTTTCAGGGCTTTACCGGCTTTGAAACCTGGTTTTTTGGCAGCGGCGATTTGCAGAGCCTTGCCAGTCTGTGGGTTACGGCCAGTGCGAGCTGGACGATCGGTCACAGAGAAAGTACCGAAACCAACCAGTACCACAGAGTCGCCGGCCTTGAGAGCGCCAGTGACGGATTCGATTACTGCGTCCAGCGCACGGCCAGCAGCGGCTTTCGGGATATCAGCAGATGCAGCGATAGCATCAATCAGTTCCGACTTGTTCACTCTAAGTCCCCTTATATCTATTGAGTATGATTCTAAGTTTTTTGGTGAAAGCAAAAACCAGTGCTGAATGGCCTACAGACACTTAAGAGCCGCTTTATAACAAGGGCTCTAAAAAGCTGTCAAGGAAGCCCCCAGGCTTAAACGTATTAATGCGTGCTAATTCTTTCCTTAGAGTCAGTCTCGCGTTTTTCATCCTTTGCAACTATCTCAGGAGCCACATCCGGCAAGGGCTCCGGCGCGTATTGCAGCGCAATTTGCAGGACCTCGTCAATCCATTTAACCGGTTTAATCTGCAGATCCTGCTTGATGTTGTCAGGAATCTCCTTCAAGTCGCGAACATTCTCTTCAGGAATGATCACAGTCTTGATACCACCGCGGTGTGCAGCCAGCAATTTCTCTTTGAGGCCACCAATGGCCAGTACCTGGCCACGCAGGGTGATTTCCCCGGTCATGGCGACATCGGCGCGCACCGGAATGCCGGTCAGGGCTGATACCAGTGCCGTGCACATGCCTACGCCTGCGCTAGGACCGTCTTTCGGCGTTGCCCCTTCCGGCATGTGGATGTGGGTGTCGTGCTTCTCGTGGAAGTCCAGGGGGATCCCCAGGCTCTTGGCGCGGCTGCGCACCACGGTCTGCGCGGCGGTGATGGATTCAACCATCACGTCACCCAGGGAACCGGTCTTGATCAGTTGCCCTTTGCCCGGGATTACGGCGGCCTCGATGGTCAGCAATTCGCCGCCCACCTGGGTCCACGCCAGGCCAGTGACCTGGCCTACCTGGTCCTGCTGCTCAGCCAGGCCGTAGCGGAATTTGCGCACGCCCAGGAAGTGTTCCAGCAGGTCAGCGGTGACCTTCACCGAGAAGCGTTTTTCCAGCGCATGTTCCTTCACGGCCTTGCGGCAGATCTTCGCCAGTTGACGCTCAAGGCCCCGTACACCGGCCTCGCGGGTGTAGAAACGAATGATGTCGCGGATCGCGTCGGCATCAAATTCGATCTCGCCTTTTTTCAGGCCGTTGGCCGCAATCTGCTTGGGCGAGAGGTATTTGACGGCGATGTTGATCTTCTCGTCTTCGGTGTAACCCGGCAGACGAATCACCTCCATCCGGTCCAGCAAGGCTGGCGGAATATTCATCGAGTTGGAGGTGCACAGGAACATTACGTCGGACAGGTCGTAGTCGACTTCCAGGTAATGGTCGTTGAAATTGTGGTTCTGCTCGGGGTCGAGCACTTCCAGCAAAGCAGACGCCGGGTCGCCACGCATGTCGCTGCCCATCTTGTCGATTTCATCGAGCAGGAACAGCGGGTTGCGCACACCCACCTTTGTCATCTTTTGAATCAATCTTCCTGGCATCGAACCGATATAAGTCCGGCGATGACCACGGATTTCCGCTTCATCACGCACACCGCCCAGGGCCATGCGCACGAATTTGCGGTTGGTGGCGTGGGCAATCGACTCCGCCAGCGAGGTTTTACCCACACCAGGAGGACCGACCAGGCACAACACCGGACCACGAATCTTCTTCACGCGCTTTTGCACGGCGAGGTATTCGAGGATGCGTTCCTTGACTTCTTCGAGGCCGTAGTGATCGGCATCGAGAATATCTTCGGCGCGGGCCAGGTCCAGGCGCACCTTGGTCTGGGCCTTCCACGGCACCTGCACCAGCCAGTCGATATACGAACGAACCACGGTGGCTTCGGCCGACATCGGCGACATTTGCTTGAGCTTGTTCAGCTCGGCAGTGGCCTTGGTCAACGCGTCTTTCGGCAGGCCGGCGGCATCGATGCGCTTTTTCAGCTCCTCGATTTCGTTGTGGCCTTCCTCGCTGTCGCCCAGCTCTTTCTGAATGGCCTTCATCTGCTCATTCAGGTAGTACTCGCGCTGGCTGCGCTCCATTTGCTTTTTGACACGGCCGCGAATGCGCTTCTCAACCTGCAGCAGGTCGATTTCGGCATCCAGCAGCGCCAGGACGTGTTCGACCCGGGCCGACAAATCGATGATCTCGAGAATGTCCTGCTTCTGCTCGATTTTCAGCGCCATGTGCGCGGCCATGGTGTCGACCAGGCGGCTTGGCTCATCAATGCTGTTGAGGGAGGAGAGGACTTCTGCGGGGACTTTCTTGCCCAGTTGCACGTATTGCTCGAACTGGGACAGCAGGCTGCGAACGAACACTTCGGATTCGCGCTCAGGGGCGTCGACTTCGTCGATCAGCGCCACTTCGGCACGCAGGTGGCCGTCCACTTCCATGAAGCGCTCGACCGCACCGCGCTGCTCGCCTTCCACCAGCACCTTGACGGTGCCATCAGGCAGCTTTAGCAGTTGCAGGACAGTTGCAACGGTACCAACGCGATACAGGGCATCTTCGCCCGGATCATCGTCAGCAGGATTTCTCTGGGCCAGCAGCAGAATCTGCTTGTCGCCCGTCATCGCGGCCTCGAGGGCTTCGATAGACTTCTCGCGCCCCACGAACAGCGGGATAACCATGTGCGGATAGACGACGACATCACGCAACGGCAGGAGAGGCAATTCGATGGTTGTCTTCATGATTTCGCCTCTATGACAGATGAAAGTAAGCTTGAAACCAAGATGGGGGCTGCCTGCAAAAAAAACAAGCGTAATGGCATCAGTTAAACGCAGTAAAAACAAAGGGGCCCATTAAGGCCCCTTTATTTTGTACAGCTCGGCGGTGCAACGCTTACGCGTCTGGCGCAGCCTTGGCAGCCGGCTCACTGTTTTCGTAGATATACAGTGGCTTGGACTTGCCTTCTATAACGCTTTCGTCGATCACCACTTTACTCACCTCGGACTGCGAGGGGATTTCGTACATGGTGTCGAGCAGTACGCCTTCGAGGATCGAGCGCAAACCACGGGCGCCGGTCTTGCGCTCCAGTGCCCGCTTGGCCACCGATTTGAGCGCGTCAGCACGGAACTCGAGGTCCACACCTTCCATCTCGAACAGCTTGGCGTATTGCTTGGTCAGGGCGTTTTTCGGCTCGGTGAGGATCTGCATCAACGCAGCCTCATCCAGCTCGTCCAGCGTCGCCAGGACCGGCAGACGGCCAACGAATTCCGGGATCAGACCGAACTTGACCAAATCGTCAGGCTCGACTTCACGCAGGGATTCACCGACTTTCTTGCCTTCTTCCTTGCTGCGTACTTCTGCACTGAAGCCAATGCCGCCACGGGTGGAACGGTTTTGAATAACCTTTTCCAGGCCGGAGAACGCACCGCCACAGATGAACAGGATGTTGCGCGTATCAACCTGAAGGAATTCCTGCTGCGGGTGCTTGCGGCCGCCTTGTGGCGGTACGGAAGCAACCGTGCCTTCGATCAGTTTCAACAGCGCTTGCTGCACGCCTTCACCGGAAACATCCCGGGTGATCGACGGGTTGTCGGATTTGCGCGAAATCTTGTCGATTTCATCGATGTAGACAATGCCCATCTGGGCCTTCTCCACGTCGTAGTCGCATTTCTGCAGCAGCTTCTGAATGATGTTCTCGACGTCTTCACCTACGTAACCGGCCTCGGTAAGAGTGGTTGCGTCGGCGATGGTGAAGGGAACGTTCAGCAGGCGAGCCAGGGTCTCTGCAAGCAGGGTTTTACCCGAGCCTGTAGGGCCGATCAGCAAGATGTTGCTTTTGCCGAGCTCGACGTCGTCACTTTTCTTGTCACGCTGGTTCAGGCGCTTGTAGTGGTTGTACACCGCTACGGCCAGAACCTTCTTTGCACGCTCTTGACCAATCACATACTGATCAAGGATGCCGCTGATTTCTTTAGGCGAAGGCAATTTATGCGCGCTGCTTTCGGCCTGGGCTTCCTGCACCTCCTCACGGATGATGTCATTGCACAGGTCGACGCACTCGTCGCAGATAAAGACCGAGGGGCCGGCAATCAACTTGCGTACTTCATGCTGGCTTTTGCCACAGAAGGAGCAATAGAGCAGCTTGCCGTTGTCCTCGCCGTTGCGGGTGTCAGTCATTCGTTCGATCCAAATCCGATAGGCTTGCAACACAAGATGAAGGCTATTGAGGGCTTTTTCAAGTCCACTGGTGGTCGGACCTGCCGACCTGCCCTATTTTGAGCTGCTTATATTAAGCGGGGCGCTTTTCGATCACTGCGTCGATCAACCCGTATTCACGAGCCGCTTCGGCGCTCATGAAATTGTCACGGTTGGTGTCGCGCTCGATCTCTTCCAGGGTATGCCCGCTATGTTTGGCCATCAGCGTGTTGAGACGCTCACGAATGAAGAGGATTTCCTTGGCATGGATTTCGATGTCCGATGCCTGGCCCTGGAAACCGCCCAGTGGCTGGTGAATCATCACGCGTGAGTTCGGCAGGCAGTAACGCTTGCCCTCAGCACCAGCGGTCAGCAGGAAAGCACCCATGCTGCACGCCTGACCGATACAGGTGGTCGATACGTTCGGCTTGATGAACTGCATGGTGTCGTAGATCGACATGCCCGCTGTCACCGAACCGCCCGGGGAGTTGATGTAGAGATGGATGTCCTTGTCCGGATTTTCCGCTTCAAGGAACAGCAGCTGCGCACAGATCAGGTTGGCCATGTAGTCCTCTACCGGACCAACCAGAAAGATCACTCGCTCCTTGAGCAGGCGCGAGTAGATGTCATAGGCGCGTTCGCCACGAGCAGATTGCTCGACAACCATCGGGACCAGGCCGCCAGCGGCCTGGATATCAGAGTTCTGCTGAATATACGAATTACGGAACATGCTCTGCAGTTACTCCCAAATAGTCATGTCTTGAATACGCATAAGCCAGCGCGAGGCTGGCTTATGGGTGTATTTTCAAACGAGTTGAGCGATCAGTCGGCTTGTGCTGCTTCAGCCGGCTTGACTGCTTCTTCGTAAGAGACCGCTTTATCGGTCACCTTAGCCTTCTGCAGAACAGTATCCACAACTTGCTCTTCCAGCACAACCGAACGCACTTCGTTCAGCTGCTGGTCGTTCTTGTAGTACCAGGACACAACAGCCTCAGGCTCCTGGTAGGCCGAAGCCATTTCCTGGATCATTTCGCGAACGCGGGTTTCGTCAGGCTTGAGGTCGAATTGCTTGACCACTTCAGCCACGATCAGACCCAGTACAACGCGGCGCTTGGCCTGTTCTTCGAACAGTTCGGCCGGCAGTTGGTCAGGCTTGATGTTGCCGCCGAACTGCTGAACAGCCTGCACGCGCAGACGATCAACTTCGTTGGACAGCAGGGCCTTCGGCACTTCGATCGGGTTGGCAGCCAGCAGACCGTCCATCACCTGGTTCTTGACCTTGGATTTGATCGCCTGGCGCAGTTCACGCTCCATGTTCTTGCGAACTTCGGTGCGGAAACCTTCGATGCCGGTTTCCTTGATGCCGAACTGGTTGAAGAACTCTTCGTTCAGTTCTGGCAGCTTGGGCTCGGAAACGGTGTTGACGGTCACGGTGAACTCGGCGGTTTTGCCAGCCAGGTCCAGGTTCTGATAGTCAGCCGGGAAAGTCAGGTTCAGAACGCGCTCTTCGCCGGCTTTGGCGCCAACCAGGCCGTCTTCGAAACCAGGAATCATGCGGTTGGAACCCAGCACCAGCTGAGTACCCTTGGCGGAGCCGCCAGCGAATGCTTCGCCGTCAACCTTGCCTACGAAATCGATGTTCAGCTGGTCTTCGTTCTGGGCAGCACGATCGGCCACTTCAAAACGGGTGTTCTGCTTGCGCAGGATTTCCAGCATGTTGTCCAGGTCGGAGTCAGCAACATCAGCGCTCAGGCGCTCGATGGCGATCGAATCGAAACCGGCAACTTCGAACTCAGGGAACACTTCGAAGATTGCAACGTATTCCAGATCCTTGCCTGCTTCCAGGGACTTGGGCTCGATGGAAGGCGAGCCAGCCGGGTTCAGCTTCTGCTCGACAACGGCTTCGTAGAAGGAAGCCTGGATCACGTCACCTACAGCTTCCTGACGTGCATCAGCACCGAAGCGGCGCTTGATTTCGCTCATTGGCACTTTGCCTGGACGGAAACCAGCGATCTTGGCCTTTTGGGCAGTCTGCTGCAGACGCTTGTTGACCTGGGTCTCGATGCGCTCGGCCGGCACGGTGATGCTCATGCGGCGCTCAAGAGCAGAAGTATTTTCAACAGAAACTTGCATGGATATTCCTCGTTGCACAGACGTTAGCTGGCCGTTTCCGACCCCAGAATCAAGGGCATGCATTCTAGTGGGTCAAACTCAAGAAGTCACCCTACTGAAAACGGGTAAAAAAACAGCAGGCAATTTATAGGTGCGAATGCACGAGTGCAGCTCGCCCCGGTGGCAAATACATCCCATCATGCCAGGGCTCTGCGCCAACCCTTCTATATATAGAAGCGGTTGCCAATCATCTCCCTGACAACCGACCCTGCGGACAAGGCCGGCAGGCAGTGCGGCATCATCGCGAAACATAAATACGACGAAACGCCCTGCCCTGCAGCCCAACACCTGCGACTGCGTTGAAACTCAAACCGCTGAAACAAAAAAGGCGCCAGACTATTAATCTGGCGCCTTTCGAAATATGGGGTGGACGAAGGGGATCGAACCCTCGACAACGGGAGTCACAATCCCGTGCTCTACCAACTGAGCTACGCCCACCATATTGCGCTACTTGTGCCAAAGCTGCCTAATGGCGCACCCGGCAGGACTCGAACCTGCGACCATCCGCTTAGAAGGCGGATGCTCTATCCAGCTGAGCTACGGGCGCCTTATTAATCTGTACTCTTGGAGGATTACAAACTAACCAGTGCTAGGCTGTGCCCGACAAGTGCGACGAATAGTATAGATGGACCCGAAACCCGTCAAATCCTTTTTATAAAAAATTCATTTTATTTAAGGGGTTAGGGGAATTTGCAGACCAAGCGCCTTTGCCCTCACGCCATGGCATGCGAGAATGCGCGCACTTTTCTTCCCCCTCTCGATGGTTAATCACGCGTAATGACTGCACAACTTATCGACGGCAAATCAATCGCCGCCAGCCTGCGCCAGCAGATCGCCAAACGAGTCGCCGAGCGCAGCCAACAAGGCCTGCGCACGCCGGGCCTCGCGGTGATCCTGGTCGGCAGCGATCCTGCCTCTCAGGTTTATGTCTCGCACAAGCGTAAAGACTGTGAAGAGGTCGGCTTTATTTCCAAAGCCTACGACTTGGCTGAAGACACCACCCAACAGGCCCTCACCGACCTGATCGACAGCCTCAACGACGATCCGGCCATCGACGGCATCCTGCTGCAACTGCCATTGCCCGAGCATCTGGACGCGTCGAAATTGCTCGAACGCATCCGTCCGGACAAGGACGTCGACGGTTTCCACCCTTATAACGTCGGCCGCCTGGCCCAGCGTATCCCGCTGCTGCGCCCGTGTACCCCGAAGGGCATCATGACCCTGCTGGAAAGCACCGGCGTCGATCTGTATGGCCTGGATGCCGTCGTCGTCGGCGCCTCGAACATCGTCGGTCGCCCGATGGCCATGGAACTGCTGCTGGCCGGCTGCACCGTGACCGTGACCCACCGCTTCACCAAGGACCTGGCCGGCCACGTTGGCCGCGCCGACCTGGTGGTCGTCGCCGCCGGCAAGCCGGGCCTGGTCAAGGGTGAGTGGATCAAGGAAGGCGCCATCGTCATCGACGTGGGCATCAACCGCCAGGACGATGGCAAGCTGGTGGGCGATGTGGTGTATGAAACCGCCCTGCCCCGTGCCGGCTGGATCACCCCGGTACCCGGTGGTGTCGGCCCGATGACCCGTGCCTGCCTGCTGGAAAACACCCTGTACGCCGCCGAAACCCTGCACGTCTAATAACCAGCCGTTCTGAAAGAGCCCTGCCTTATCGCAGGGCTTTTTATTGGCCGAAAAAAAGTAGTTTTTTCTTTGTTTTTAAGGGGTTTCATCTGTTTCTAGAAGAACATTCGACAGTTTCTGATCCATACTCCTAAAATGTAACGGCATTTATCAGAAAGTCCGTGCAGAACGGTATATCCCTACTTTTTTTAGCGAGTTCATCCGCGTGAAAATTCATCTTTCCATTGTCAGCCTATTTTTTGCATTGACAGGCACCTTCGCGAGCGCAGGCGAAACCACTACCGCTCCCCGCGACATGTCCACCCTGCACATCGCCTCCGGCAGTGCGATGGTGGTAGACCTGCAGACCAACAAAGTCATCTATGCCAGCAACCCGGATGTCATCGTGCCGATCGCCTCGGTGAGCAAACTGATGACCGGCCTGATCGTGCTGGAAGCCAAGCAGAACATGGATGAATACATCGACATCAACATCAAGGACACGCCAGAGATGAAAGGCGTGTTCTCCCGGGTCAAGATCGGCAGCGAGATGCCGCGCAAGGAGATGTTGCTGATTGCCCTGATGTCCTCGGAAAACCGCGCTGCCGCCAGCCTGGCCCACCACTACCCGGGCGGCTACCCGGCCTTCATCGCAGCGATGAACGCCAAGGCCAAGGCACTGGGCATGACCAGCACCCACTATGTAGAGCCCACCGGCTTGTCGATCCACAACGTGTCCACCGCCCGTGACTTGAGCAAACTGCTGGCCGCTGCACGCAAGTACCCGATGCTCAGCCAGTTGAGCACCACCAAGGAAAAGACCGTCTCGTTCCGCAAACCCAACTACACCCTGGGTTTCTCCAACACTGACCACCTGATCAACCGCGCCAACTGGGACATCAAGCTGACCAAGACCGGCTTTACCAACCAGGCCGGCCATTGCCTGGTTCTGGTGACCAGCATGGGTAATCGCCCGGTGTCGCTGGTGATCCTCGATGCCTTCGGCAAATTCACCCACTTTGCCGATGCCGGGCGCATCCGCAGCTGGGTCGAAACCGGCAAGAGCGGCTCGGTGCCAGACGTCGCATTGCGCTACAAGGCTGACAAGAACCTGAAGAACCGCCCACGGGCGAATGTTCAGGTCACCGAGTCCCGCTGATCCGTAAATAGCGACATAAAAAACGGCGCCCTTGAGCGCCGTTTTTTTATTTCGCCTGACTGGCCACTGCCTTGACTGCCTGGGCCGCCGCCTGTTCCTGGCCCGCCTGGGCTGTGGCGCTGGCAGCCTGCTGCCAGCGCTGGGCGTCGACCTTGACCGGCAACTGGGTGGGCCGCTGAATCAGTACCGCCCACTTGCCGCCGTCTTTCCACGCCGACTCAAACGCACTGAAATCCATCGGCATGCGTCGCGCCAAGCCTGAACGCAGCAGCACCATGCTCTTCTGCTTGTTGTAACCCACCACCACGACATACCGCGGACCGGCCCAGAAGGTCGAGCCCTGGGTGATACGCGCCATCACCGGGTACCCGGCCGCGACCTGTGCCAGCAGCGCCGGCAGCTGATCTTCCAGCGGGTACACCAACATCCCGTATTCACGGGCCAGCACCTGCATGTTGCGCTCAAGGTCCGCTTCAGCGCCCGGCAAATGCAGTGGCTTATCCAATAGCCCCGGTGTAATCACAATGCCTTGTTGAGACAGCATGCTGGCAAGAGCGGCTGGGCCACCGAGGTAAGTCTCACCGCGAAACGCCGGCACGCCCTTGAGCTCGACACTCTCCGGCAGCCCCGGGATGCTCGTGGGTTTTGGATGCGAGGAACAGGCCGCCAGCCCCATGAAACAGGCGGCGACCCACCAGGAGGTTTTAATGTTCGAGGGAAACCGCAACTTCTTCACTCACTTGATCAACGGTCGACGTGGGCCCTGATCATAGGACGCTCCGGGGCGCGGGTATAGCCTTGCAGCGCAGTAAAAGGCCGGCGATAGAGCAAACAAGTTGGACGCACACGACCATTGGTCAATAGCAGGCAACCTGCGGATAGCTAGACTGTCCATTGAGAAGACAGTGTGTGCCCGGCACCGGGCGAAAGGAGGCACTTATGAGCCTGACAACAACGATTCTGCTTTTGATCTGTGGCTGGCTGGCCGTCGCCGCCGCCATGCTGTGGGGCGTGATGCGCGTGACCCGCCGGCACCATCACCCACACGTAAAACCCGCAGCACCCGGCAAGCTGCACAAACCCGCCGGGCACCACGCCTGACGCCTTAGCCAGGCATGCAACTGAAGTCTTCGGTCTGCGCCAATTCCTTGCCGTGGCTATCCTTCAACTCGGCACGCACCGTCGTACCCAGGCTGGATTCCACCAGGGTGTAATGCTCGCCGGCCTTGAAGTTGCCGTAGGTCACATGCCCGCGACAATCCTGCTGGTTATCATCCCCCGCCTCTTCTTCAAACAAGGTGACGTCCAGGCGATGCGCGCCGGGTTTCACTTCGAAGTAGCGGCCATCATTAATATTTTTACCGTCTACCCGCTCGGCCATCAGGTCGTTGGGTGCCTCCTCTTGCAAGCCGATCCAGGCTTCGCTCGGGTCCGCCTTCGGCATCGGGCCGGCACACGCCGCCAACAACAGGACCGCACTCAAGGCCGGGATCAACAACAAGGGTTTAAGAGACATGGCAGAACTCCAAATGGATAAAGAGTGAACAGGCGAAACAGCTCCCGTTCGATCGGTATCCAGCTTGTTACTGTCACCATTGTTGAACAAATGAATACATATGAAAGGATCTTCAGCCGTTAACTAAATCTTCCTTCACCTGGCTGAAAGGTGCGTGTTAGGTGGGTCCGTCAAGACTGCGAGCGTTTGCAATCCAACTCCTTTGGAGGTTACGGCATGCTCGGGCTGGTAAAGACCGCACTGCTCAAGCCCTACACGTTTATCGTGCTGGCAATTTTCATCTGCATCATCGGGCCCATGGCGGCCTTGCGTACCCCCACTGACGTATTTCCCGATATTGGCATCCCCGTCGTTGCGGTGGTTTGGCAGTACAACGGCCTGTCTCCGGACGCCATGGCCGGTCGCGTGATCTACACCTACGAACGCTCCCTGAGTACCACCGTCAACGACATCGAGCACATTGAATCGCAGTCGTTACCCGGCATGGGCATCGTGAAGATTTTCTTCCAGCCCGGCGTGGATATCCGCACCGCCAACGCCCAGGTAACAGCGGTGTCACAAACCGTGCTCAAGCAGATGCCACCGGGCATCACGCCGCCGCTGATCCTCAACTACAGCGCCTCTACGGTGCCGATTCTGCAGATGGCGTTCTCCAGCCCCAGCTTGTCGGAAGCGAAGATCCGCGACCTGGTGCAGAACAACATCCGCTTGCCCCTGAGCGCCCTGCCCGGCCTGGCCATGCCCACGCCAATGGGCGGCAAGCAACGCCAGATCACCCTCGACCTCGACCCACAGGCGCTGGCCGCCAAAGGCCTCTCGGCGCAGGACGTAGGCAACGCCCTGGCCCTGCAGAACCAGATTATCCCGGTGGGTACCGCCAAACTCGGCCCCAACGAATACACGATTTTGCTCAACAACAGCCCGAAGGCGATTGATGAGCTCAACGACTTGCCGATCAAGACAGTCGACGGTGCGATCATCACCATCGGCCAGGTGGCCCACGTGCGTGACGGCTCGCCGCCGCAGACCAACATCGTGCGCGTCGACGGCCACCGTGCGGTGCTGATGCCGGCCCTGAAAAACGGCAGTATCTCCACCCTGTCGATCATCGACGGCATCCGCCAGATGCTGCCGCGCATCAATGAAACCCTGCCGCCGTCGCTGAAGACCTCACTGCTCGGCGACGCCTCGGTGTTCGTCAAACAGTCGGTGGGCAGCGTGGCCCAGGAAGGCATCATCGCCGCCTTGCTGACCAGTGCGATGATCCTGCTGTTCCTCGGCAGCTGGCGCTCGACCATCATCATCGCCGCGTCGATTCCCCTCGCGGTGCTGTCGGCCATCGCCCTGCTGGCGGCCACTGGGCAAACCCTCAACGTCATGACCCTCGGCGGGCTGGCGTTGGCGGTGGGGATCCTGGTGGACGACGCCACAGTGACCATCGAGAACATCAACTGGCACCTGGAACAAGGCAAGGCGGTGAAGGACGCGATCCTCGACGGCGCCAAGCAAATCGTCGGCCCGGCGTTCGTGTCCCTGCTGTGTATCTGCATCGTGTTTGTGCCGATGTTCATGCTGCAAGGCATCGCCGGCTACCTGTTCCGCCCGATGGCATTGGCGGTGATTTTCGCCATGGCCAGCTCGTTCATTCTGTCGCGGACCCTGGTGCCGACCCTGGCGATGTTCCTGCTCAAGCCGCACGTGCCGGAGCAAGGTGAAGGTCATCACCCGGAAGATGAATTCATCAACCATCACGAGGGCGACCAGCACAAACCGCAGCGCAACGCGGTGCTGCAATCGGTGCTGAATTTCCAGCAGGGTTTTGAGCGTCACTTCTCCAACGTGCGGGACGTTTATCACGGCCTGCTGACCCTGGCCCTCGGCGCCCGCAAGCGCTTCATCATCGGCTTCCTGGCGTGCATCCTCGCCTCGTTCCTGTTGCTGCCAAGCCTGGGCCAGGACTTCTTCCCGGCCACCGACGCCGGGGCCATGGCCCTGCACGTGCGCTTGCCGCTGGGCACACGCATCGAAGAGAGCGCGGCGGCCTTTGACCGGATCGAAGCGCGGATTCGCGAGATCGTTCCGGCCGACGAACTGGACACCATCGTCGACAACATCGGCATCCCGCTGAGCGGCATCGACATGGCCTACAGCAGCAGTGGCACCATCGGCCCACAGGACGGCGATATCCAGGTCACCCTGAAAAAGGACCATGCGCCCACCGCCGACTACGTGAAAAAACTGCGTGAAGCGTTGCCCGAAAGCTTCCCCGGCAGCCAGTTCGCATTCCTCCCGGCAGACATCAGCAGCCAGATCCTCAACTTCGGTTCGCCGGCCCCGCTGGACGTGAAAATCTCCGGGCGCAGCGATGAAGAAAACCGCGCCTACGCCATCGAACTGGAACGTCGCCTGAAACACATACCGGGCATTGCCGACCTGCGCATCCAGCAGTCCACCGGCTACCCGTCACTGCAAGTCAACGTGGACCGCATGCGTGCCAACGGCCTGGGCATCACCGAGCGTGACGTAACCAACAGCATGGTTGCGTCCCTGGCCGGCAGCTCGCAAACCGCACCAACGTTCTGGCTCAACCCGGCCAACGGCGTGTCGTATTCGATCGTGGCAGCCACCCCGCAATACCGCCTCGACAGCCTGCCGTCCCTGGAAGCGTTGCCGGTAACCGGTGCCGATGGTCAGTCGCAGATCCTCGGCGGCGTGGCGACCATCTCGCGGGTACAAAGCCCGGCGGTGGTGACCCACTACAACATCGAGCCGACCCTGGACCTGTACGCCAACGTGCAAGGCCGCGACCTCGGCGGCGTCGCCAGCGATGTGCAAAAAGTGCTGAACGACATGGCCCCGATGCGCCCCAAAGGCGCGACCATCAGCCTGCACGGGCAGATCGATGCGCTGCATGAAGCGTTCAACGGCTTGAGCTTCGGCCTGCTCGGTGCGGTGGTGCTGATCTACCTGCTGATCGTGGTCAACTTCCAGTCCTGGACCGACCCGTTCGTGATCATCACCGCACTGCCGGCAGCGCTGGCGGGGATCGTGTGGATGCTGTTCCTCAGCGGCACGTCATTGTCGGTGCCCGCACTCACGGGGGCCATCCTCTGTATGGGCGTGGCCACCGCCAACTCGATCCTGGTGGTGAGCTTCTGCCGAGAGCGCCTGGCCGAACATGGCGATGCACTCAAGGCCGCACTGGAAGCCGGCTACACCCGTTTCCGCCCGGTCTGCATGACGGCCCTGGCGATGATCATCGGCATGTTGCCGCTGGCCTTGTCCGAAGAACAAAACGCGCCGCTGGGACGTGCCGTGATCGGCGGCCTGATCCTCGCCACCACTGCCACTTTGCTGTTTGTACCCGTGGTCTTCAGCCTGGTCCACGGTCGTCACCCTACTCGCGCTGCTGCTGGAGAAACTTCACATGTCGTCTGATCACAAACCCTCGCGCAAGCGTCTGATGCTCATGGGTGTCGGCGGCCTGACACTGGCCGCCCTGTTGGTCGCCAACGGCCTGCACGCCCGTACGATGCATGAAAAATCCGTCACCGCCTGGACCGAAACCGCCGCCGTGCCGCAGGTGCTGGTGTTCCAGCCCAAACAGAACGCGGCCGGCGACACCCTGCGCCTGCCCGCGCATCTGGAAGCCTGGAGCAAGGCACCGATTCATGCGCGGGTCAGCGGTTACCTGAAAGACTGGAGAGTCGACATCGGCAGCCAGGTCAAGGCCGGGCAGATTCTCGCCGAGATCGACAGCCCCGACCTCGACCAGCAAGTGGCGCAAACCCACGCGCGCATGGTGCAGGAGCAGGCCAATGCACGCCTGGCGCAAACCACCGCCACCCGCTGGAAAAACCTGCTGGACAGCCATTCGGTATCGCGCCAGGAGGCCGATGAAAAAACCTCGAATGCCCTGGCCGCCAAGGCCAACGCCCAGGCCGCCGAGGCTGACTATGCGCGGCTCTCGGCACTGGAAGACTACAAGACCATTCGCGCGCCATTCGCCGGTGTGATCACCGCGCGCAACACCGACATCGGCCAGTTGATCAAGGCTGACAGCGACAGCGATCCGGAACTGTTCGACATCGCCGACACCCACCAACTGCGCCTCTACGTGCCGGTGCCGCAGAACTACGCTGCGGTGATTCATCCCGGGCTGGCCGCCCAACTGACGGTACCCGAGCACCCCGGCGAACACTTCAGCGCGAAGCTGATGGGCGACTCCACCGCCATCGACCGCCGCTCCGGCACCCTGCTCGCACAGTTCGTGGCCGACAACCCGGACGGCAAGTTGCTGCCCGGCGACTACGCCGAAGCCACCCTGGCGATTCCGGCGGATACCCATGGCGTGAGCATCCCGGCCAGCGCCCTGATCTTCCGCGCCGAAGGTACCCAGGTCGCGGTACTGGACGCCAAGAACCACGTGCACCTGCAAGACATCCACATCGGCCTCGACCTCGGCGAGCGCCTGGTGATTGACCAGGGCCTGAAACCCACTGACCGCGTAGTCGACAACCCACCCGACGCACTGCGCGAAGGCGACGCCGTGCAAATGGCCGATGCCGGAGGTGCCCATGCGCCCAAGGCTTAAACCCCTCGCGGCCCTGGTATTGGTGGCACTGCACGGTTGCTCGCTGGCGCCCACCTACAAGGCGCCGACCATCGACCTGCCGGCCAAGTACCGCGAACAGACCAGCGACGGCCCGTGGCACAGCGCGCAACCGTCCGACCAACTGGCGCCGAAGTGGTGGCAGCTTTACCAGGACCAGCGCTTGAACGACCTGCAGGAACAACTGCTCAAGGCCAACCCGGACCTGGCGGCGGCGCTGGCGCATTTCGATGCGTCCCAGGCGTATGCCAGCCAGTTGCATGCCGGGCTGTTCCCGCAAATAACCGCCAGCGCGCAACCGTTGCGCCAGCGGCAATCGGACAATCGGCCACTGCGGGGTGATACCCAGCCTTCGGTGTACAACAGCAACACGGCGGGGTTCGCGCTGAGCTTCGATCTGGATCTGTGGGGCAAAATCCGCAACCAGGTGGCGGCTGGCGATGCACAGGCCCAAGCCTCTGGGGATGATTTGGCGGTGGCACGCCTGAGCCTGCAGCATCAGTTGGCGACGCTGTACGTGCAGCTCAACGGACTGGATGCCCAGAGCCGGATTCTCAGCAGTTCGCTGGATGATTTTGGCCAGGCGCTGAAACTGACCCGCAGCCGGTACGAGGGGCAGATCGCCTCGGAGCTCGACCTGACCCGGGCGCAGAATCAGCTGGCTGAAGCACAGGCGCAGCTTGACGATGTGCGCGGTCAACGCAATCTCACCGAGCATGCGATTGGTGAATTGGTGGGCGTATCCGCCAGTGAATTCCAGCTGCCGCCGAGCCAGCAATTGATCGCGCTGCCGGGGATTCCGCAACAACTGCCGAGCCACCTGCTGCAACGCCGGCCGGATATCGCGGCAGCCGAGCGACGGGTGTTTGCGGCCAACGCGAATATCGGCGTGGCCAAGGCGGCGTGGTACCCGGATTTCAGTTTGACCGGCTTGATTGGCGGGCAGACCCAAGGTGTGGGCAACTTGTTCTCCGCCGCCAATCGGTATTGGGCGCTGGGGCCGCTGGTGAATCTGCCGATCTTTGATGGCGGCCGGTTGAGCGCCAATGAGCGCCAGGCCAAGGCGGAGTTTGAAGAGGCTTCGGCGCACTATCGCAGCCAGGTGTTAAGAGCCGTGCGTGAGGTGGAAGACAACCTTGGGCAACTGCGCGACTTGCAGCAGGAGGCGATGGACGAACAAGCCGCCGCGAATGCCGCCGAGCACACACAGGCACTGGCGATGAACAGTTACCAGGCGGGGGCTGTGAGCTATCTGGATGTGGTGACGGCGCAGACGGCGGCGTTGCAGGCGCAGCGCACGTTGCAGGCGGTGCAGACGCGGCAGTTGCAGGCGAGTGTGGGTTTGGTGACGGCGCTGGGCGGAGGCTGGAAGCCCGACGCCTGATACCTGTCTCAAGAACGACAGTGATCAACTGTGGGAGCGGGCTTGCTCGCGAAGGCGGTGGGTCAGCACCGGATATGCT
>NZ_JBSVWQ010000075.1:0-26692 GCF_054071215.1 Pseudomonas sp. SDO5522_S412
TTTGGGGCCGCTTCGCGCCCCAGCGGGAGCAAGCTCCCTCGCCACAGGTATTGCGATCATATGCCTTCCTTGAATATTTAGCGGTGTCGTAAACGGTGCGACCGATCTACACAGATCTTGTGTTTTTTGCCAAACAACCTGTGGCGAGGGTGCTTGCTCCCGTTGGGCTGCGCAGCAGCCCCAGGTTTTGTTGAATGTGTTCTTTGAGTTAGATGGCGTTGAGCTTTTTGGGGCCGCTTCGCGCCCCAGCGGGAGCAAGCTCCCTCGCCACAGGTATTGCGATCATATGCCTTCCTTGAATATTTAGCGGTGTCGTAAACGGTGCGACCGATCTACACAGATCTTGTGTTTTTTGCCAAACAACCTGTGGCGAGGGTGCTTGCTCCCGTTGGGCTGCGCAGCAGCCCCAGGTTTTGTTGAATGTGTTCTTTGAGTTAGATGGCGTTGAGCTTTTTGGGGCCGCTTCGCGCCCCAGCGGGAGCAAGCTCCCTCGCCACAGGTATTGCGGTCATATTCCTTCCTTGAATATTTAGCGGTGTCGTAAATGGTGGGACCGATAATCTTGTGTTTTTTGCCAAACAACCTGTGGCGAGGGAGCTTGCTCCCGTTGGGCTGCGCAGCAGCCCCAGGTTTTGTTGACTGTGTTCTTTGAGTTAGATGGCGTTGAGCTTTTTGGGGCCGCTTCGCGACCCAGCGGGAGCAAGCTCCCTCGCCACAGTGAGGGGCTGACTTAAATCTCTGCGTGGGTGATGACGTGTTTAAAGTGATGTCGCCACAAATCCGCGCCCAGTTTCCCCGAGCGATCCAGCGATGAACCCACAGTCAAATCGCTGATCAGCGTTGGCTGCAAGCCCGCGTCAAACAACGCAAACCCGGCCGCCAGCACACAGGTATCAGTCTGGATGCCACACACCAGCACTCGGTCCGGCGCGAGGCTTTTCAGGTGGCTGATGGTCTCGGGCGTGGGCGCATAGCCGTGTTTGATGAAGATATGGTCAGCGGCGATCAGGCTGTCGTCGTCGGGCGCCGGTTGCCAGCCGAGCTGGCGAGCGAAGGGGGTTATGTTTTCGTCGTGGCGCTCTACGGTGGCCACTGACGGCATGCGACCCAGCAAGGCGTTGATGCCGATTACCAGCCAGTCGGGCGGGGCGAAGGAGGGTTGTACATCGATGATCAGTAGGACTTGGCGCATTGGCATCCTGGTATAGATCGAAGGACCACGCATTGTGCACCGGGTACACCTCGTCTCCAAGTCTGGCGCGGTCATGTGGGAGCAGGCAAGCCAGCTCCCACAAGGTTACTCAATTGCCTTCAGATTGTGCTCGGGCTCAAGGCTGCCAAACCGTCTTCACCCCACTCAACTTTCGGTCCAGGAACGTTGCCGCGCTGATCAGCGCCAAATGGCTCAACGCCTGCGGTGTATTGCCCAAATGCCGTGCCTGGTTATCAAATTCTTCGGCATACAACCCCAGCGGGTTGGCATAGCGCAGCAACTGTTCAAACTCCAGATGCGCCTTCTCCACTTGCCCGGCCCGGGCCAGGCATTCCACGTACCAGAACGAGCACGCTGCAAACGCGCCCTCGGTGCCTTGTAGCCCATCAATCTGGCTGTCGTCGTTGCGGTAGCGATAAACCATCCCATCGCGCACCAGACTTTTCTGGATCGCCTCCAGTGTCGACAACCAGCGCGGGTCGGTCGCCGCAACGAAGCGCACCAGTGGCATCAACAGCATCGAACCATCCAGCGCCGTGCTGCCGATATGCTGCACGAAGTGGCCGCGTTCTTCGTTCCAGAAGTTGCTCCAGATATCGGCGTAAATCGCCTGGCGGGTCTGGTCCCAACGGGCAAACGGCGCCGGCAGCGAGCGCTTGGACGCCAGTCGAATCGCCCGGTCCAGGGCCACCCAGCACATCAGCCTTGAGTGCAGGAAGTGATGCTGCTCACCGCGCATTTCCCAGATGCCGACGTCTTTGTGGTTCCAGGTTTCGCAGACCTGGTCGGCTACTTCCACCGTGTGTTTCCAGCCCTCGTGGGAGATGGCCTCACCGTATTTGTTGACCAGGTATACCGCGTCCATCAACTCGCCGTAGATATCCAGTTGCACCTGGTCGTACGCCTCGTTGCCGATGCGCACCGGTTGCGCGCCGCCGTGGCCGCTGAGGTGGCTCAGCTCGGTTTCCGGCAGTTCCTGGCGGCCGTCGATGCCGTACAGGATGTTGATTTTCATCGGCTGATCGCAGCAGTCACCCACCCGGCCTTTCAACCAGCGCATGTAGCCGTTGGCTTCCTCGATAAACCCCAGGCGCATGAACGCGTAGACGGTGAACGAGGCGTCGCGGATCCAGGTGTAGCGGTAGTCCCAGTTGCGCTCGCCGCCGGGTGTTTCCGGCAGGCCGAAGGTGGCGGCAGCGAGGATTGCACCGTGTTTGCGCGAGGTCAAAAGCTTCAAGGCCAGGGCCGAACGATTGACCATCTCGCGCCAGCGCCCACGGTAGTTGGATTGGGAAATCCAGCCGCGCCAGAACTTCAGGGTGCGCTCCAGGCACAGGTCGGTGCAGTCGTTTTTGACTCGGGCATCGTCCAGCCCGCCGAGGACAAACTCGGCGCCTTCTTCCTGGCCGAGTTCAAAGGATGCTACGGCAGCGTCGCCATCCAACTGCAGGGTGTGGCTGCTGGTCAGGCGCAGGCCGGGTTGGTCTGCGGCCTCAAACAACACGTCGCCGTCATCTTGAGTGGCCCGGGTCTGGGCGCGGGCGTAGTCATGACGCACTGCGCAGCGCATATGGATGCTCGCTTTGCCGCTGACCACCCGCACCCGCCGAATCAGGATCGGCAGGTCGTCAACTTCTTCACTGACGGTCAAGAAATCGGTAATTTCCACCACCGCGTCATTACTCAACCAGCGGGTTTGCAGCACGTTGGTGTCGGGCAGGTAGATCTGCTCGCGGCGGGCGTCGGGCAGGTCCGGCGTGAGCTGGAAGATGCCGGCGGCGGGGGAGTCCAGCAATGAGCAAAAGATGGAGGGGCTGTCGAACTCCGGCCAGCAGAAAAAATCGATGCTGCCTTTGTCGTTCACCAGCGCTGCACTGCGCATGTCGCCGATGATGCCGTGGGCATCAATGGCACTTTGTGGTTCGTTTTTCAGATCAACCATTGCCACGAAACTCCGGATAAAGGCTCATGCCGCCATCAATGAACAGGGTGCTGCCCACCACGTAGTCGGAGGCATCACTGGCCAGCCACACCACCGCGTTGGCCACGTCTTCGACGTCACCCACGCGGCCATAGGGAATCAACTTGAGCAGTTCCACTTCGGCCGCGCCTTCGGTGGCGGCGCGGTTGATGGCCGTGCGGATCGCTCCCGGCGCAACGCCGTTGATGCGGATGCGCTGCTGGCTGACTTCCTGGGCCAGGGTGCGCATCAGCATTTCCACGCCGCCCTTGGACGCGGCGTAGTTCACGTGCCCGGCCCAGGGAATCACCTGGTGCACCGAACTCATGTGGATAATCTTCCCGGCAGCCCGGGAAACACCTTCGCGGATGCCCTGGCGGTTGAAGATGCGCAACGCGGCGCGGGCGCAGAGGAACTGGCCGGTGAGGTTGACGCCGATCACGGTGTTCCAGTCGTCGAGGGTCATGTCCACGGCAGCGGCGTCTTTCTGCATGCCCGAGTTGGCCACCAGGATGTCCAGGTGCCCGAAGGCATCAAGGGTCTGGGCAAACAGGCGCTCCACATCGGCCTCTTTCGACACGTCGGCGCCAATCGCAATGGCCCGGCCGCCGTTGGCGTTGATCTGCGCCGCCAGTGCTTCAGCGGGCGCCGCCTGGGCGTTGTAGTTCAGTACCACGGCGGCTCCGGCCTCGGCCAGGGCCTTGGCGGCCCCCGCGCCGATTCCGGAACTGGCGCCAGTCACCAGCGCCACTTGTTGCTCCAACGAAATGCGCATTGCCCACCCAACCTTTTTCAGAGTGCCCAACTAGCTGACTGGCGGGGCGGCCTACAAGTTCACCGGCTGTCTGGAATGCGACGATGGCTGTCTATATCTATCGTTTTTGCCACAGGACTTTTCGCTAGAATCGACGCTTGATTGATGCGAGACCTCAGCCGATGAACAGCCCACCCCGCCCGTGGCTTGAAGCCTACGCCGACAACTACCGCAACGATGACGTGGTGCATCCCCATTGCCACGCCCAGGCGCAATTGATCCACGGCGTGTCCGGGGTGATGGTGGTCAGCACCGCCCAGGGCAGTTGGCTGGTGCCGTCCGGGCATGCGTTGTGGGTGCCGGCCGGCACCCCGCACGAGATCCGCATGGCCGGCGAGGTGCATATGCGCACGCTGTTCCTGATGCCCGAGGCCGAGCCGGGGCTGGGGCGCACCTGCCAGGTGATTGAAGTGTCGGCATTGCTGCGGGAGCTGATCGTCGCCGCCACGCAGATTGCCGGGCACCACAGCCCGCGTCTGCAGGCCATGATCGAGTTGATCCGCATGGAACTGCTCGCCGCGCCGGTGGTGGCGATGCACGTGCCGGTGCCCGGCGAAGCACGGCTGGCCAGGCTGTGCACGCATTTCATCCGCAACCCTTCTGACGACAGCAGCCTGGAATCCTGGGCCGACAGCCTGAACATGAGCGCCCGCACCCTGAGCCGGGTGTTCCAGCGGGAGTTGGGCATGAGTTTCGGTGAATGGCGCAAGCGTGCGCGGTTGGCCCTGAGCTTGAAGTTGCTGGCCCAGGGCGTGTCGATCCTGGAGGTGGCGCTGGAGCATGGTTACCAGAGCCCGAGTGCGTTCAGCGCGATGTTTCGCAAGTCGCTGGGTTATCCGCCAAGTCATTTTCGGCCCGGAGTTTAGTGTTGCGTCAGGTAACGCTATTGTCCGTTTAGCGACGATACATGGCCCTGACGCGGGCGAATCGGACAGGCCATCTGCCTAATCTGCAAGGCTCCTTCTTGAGCGAGCCTTGTGATGCACAGCCCTTCTTTTCACCCATGGATGCCCATCGCCCTGTTGAGTGTGCTGGCCGGGTGCACTGGTGTGCCCGGTCAACCGTCGACCGTCACGGCGCAGCCTGCACCGCGGCTCTCCGCCGAGTCGGCCGAGGCGTTGCCCGCCCGTTGGTGGCAGCTGTACCGCGACCCGCAACTGGACGCCCTGGTGGCGCGGGCCCTGCACCAGAACAAAGACCTCGAAGCCGCCGCCGCCCATGTCGATGCGTTGCTGGCGCAGCTGGAACAGGCAGACGGCGAGCGCCTGCCGTCGACTTCCCTGGACTATGGCCTGGCCTACGGTCGCAGCCGCGATGACCAGACGCTGGCCCAGGCGACTAACCGTCATGCCGGTGCCGAATGGAGCCACACGCCTGAGTTTTCCCTGAGCTACACCCTCGATTTGTGGGGCGAGGTGCGTTATCGCATCGCTGCGGCACGGGCGGATGCCCAGGTGGCGCGGGCGCTGGAGGATGAGCTGCGGGTGACGGTGGCCGCGCAGACGGCCCGCGCCTATGCCCAGGCCTGCGTCTATGGTGTGCGCGAACAGGTGCAGGCGCACTCGGTGCAGTTGTTGGAGCAGAGCGTCGCGGTCACGCAGAAGCTGCAAAAGGCCGGCGCGGCCACGCAACTCGACCTGGCGCGCCTGCAAGGGTTGCTGGAAGAAACCCGGGCACCGTTGCCGATGTTCACGGCCCGGCGCAGCAGCGCGCTGTATGAGTTGGCCGTGCTCAGCGGGTTGCCGCCGGAGCAGGTCACGCCACGCAGCTGTACCCAGGCCCCGCAGTTGCAGGCGCCTTTGCCGGTGGGCGAGGGTTGGGCACTGCTGCAACGGCGGCCGGACATCCGCCGCGCCGAAGGGCAATTGCGCGCAGCCACCTTGACGGTGGGCCTGTCCCGCGCCGAGCTTTACCCGCGGATCACCTTCGGCGCGATGCTCGGTTCGTCCGCCAGCAGCCTGGGCAAACTCGGGGACCGCTACGCCACGGTGTATTCCGTCGGGCCGCTGGTGTCCTGGCGCTTTCCCAACCGGCAGGTCGCCCAGGCGCGGGTCAGGCAGAGCCAGGCCGAAGCGCGCCAGGCCCTGGCACGGTTTGACGGTACGGTGCTCAACGCACTGAAGCAGGTGGAGCAGGCCATGGCCCTGTACCAGGGCGAACAGCAGCGTGGGCAGGCCCTGGCCGCCGCCCTGGACAACAACCGCCGCGCCTTCGACCTGACCTCCCGCGGCTACCATTCCGGCGCGCTGGATGCCCTGCAACTGCTGGACAGCGAACGCAGCCTGGTGGGCCTTGAAGCCCGCGTGGCCGAGTCCGACCTGCGCTTGATCAACCGCCAGATCGACCTGTTCCAGGCCCTCGGTGGCGGCTGGCAGCGTGACGATCCAACCGCCCCCTTATCTGTCGCTGTCAATGGAGCCAAACCATGAACCAGGCTGTTGAACCCATTCGCCTGACCGTTATGCAACGTCATCGTCGCGCCCTGGTGACCACGGCTTCCCTCGCGACGCTGGTGGGGCTGGCAACCTTTGCCGGGTACTGGTGGCAATGGGGGCGTTTTCTTGAAGAAACCGATGATGCCTATGTACGCGCCGATTGGGTCGCCATCAGCCCACGGATTGCCGGGTATGTGGCCCAGGTACTGGTGGAAGACAACCAGCCGGTCAAGGCCGGCGATGTACTGGTGCGTATCGACGACCGGGATTTCACCGAGCGTCTGAACAGCGCCCAGGCGCAACTGCAACAGGCGCAAGCAGCAGCGAGCGCACAGCAGGCATCGGTGCAAACCCTCGACGCGCAAATGGGCGAGCAACAGCAACGCATCGCCCAGGCCCGGGCGGAACTGAGCAGTGGCAAGGCCGAAGCCCGGCGCGCGCGGCTCGATTACCAGCGTTATCGTGAATTGGTCGCGCAACAGGTGGCCAGCGCCCAGCACCTGGAAACCGTCAGCGCCAGCCAGGCCAAGGCCCAGGCGGCCCTGGCCCAGGCCAGCGCCCAGGTCGCGCGGCAGCAGGCGCAGCAGCAGGTCTTGCAGGCACGCCGGCAACAGGCGCAGGCGCAAATCGTCGAGCATCAGGCACGCATCGGCGAGGCCCAGGCCAACCTCGCGCTGGCCCGCAATGCGTTGAAGGACACCGAGATCCGCGCGCCTTTTGACGGCGTGGTGGGCCAGCGCAAGGTCCGGCGCCAGCAATACGTGATGCCCGGCCTGCCGCTGTTGGCTGTGGTGCCGGTGGAGCAGGCCTATGTGATTGCCAACTACAAGGAAACCCAGTTGCAGCACATGGCGCCGGGGCAGTCGGTGGAAATCGCGGTGGACAGTTTTGCCGGCGCACATTGGCACGGCAAAGTGGAAAGCATCGCCCCCGGCTCCGGTGCCGTGTTCGCGCTGTTGCCGCCGGACAACGCCACCGGCAACTTCACCAAGATCGTCCAGCGGTTTCCGGTAAAGATTCGCCTGGAACCCGGTGAGTCGCGGGTACTGCCGGGCATGTCGGTGATTGCCACGGTTGACACCCGCCCTGCCGCCAGCCAGGAGCACGTCCATGGAGGCTGAAGGGCGTGTGCCGTTTCGCGCCTGGGTCGCGGTGATCGGCGGGCTGTTCGGCTGCTTCATGGCCGGGATGAACGTGCACGTCACCAGCGCCGCACTGCCGGAAATCGAAGGTGCGCTGGGCGCGACGTTTGAGGAGGGTTCGTGGATTTCCACCGCTTACCTGGTGGCGGAGATCATCATGATTCCCCTCACCGCGTGGCTGGTGCAGGTGTTTTCCCTGCGCCGGGTGATGCTGTGGGGCTCGGGGATATTCCTGGTGGCCTCGGTGGCGTGTTCGCTGTCGCCCAACCTGCAAGTGATGATCCTGATCCGGGTGGTGCAGGGCGCGGCCGGGGCGGTGCTGATTCCCTTGTCATTCCAACTGATCATCACCGAGCTGCCGCCCAGCAAGATCCCGCTGGGCATGGCCTTGTTCAGCCTGGCCAACAGTGTCGCCCAGGCCGCCGGGCCGTCGATTGGCGGCTGGCTGACCGATGCGTATTCCTGGCGCTGGATCTTCTACCTGCAACTGTTCCCGGGGATCGCGTTGCTGGCGGCGGTGGCCTGGTCCATTGACCGCCAGCCGATGCAGCTGCGCCTGCTGCGCCAGGGCGACTGGCTGGGTATCGGCTGCATGGTGCTGGGCCTGGGTGCGTTGCAGATCGTGCTGGAGGAGGGCGGGCGCAAGGACTGGTTCGGCTCGCCCTTTATCGTGTGGATGACACTGCTGGCGGTGGTGGGCCTGATCGGCTTCGTTGCCCGGCAATTATGGGGCGCGCACGCCTTTATCAACCTGCGACTGTTGGGCCACTACAACTTTGGGGTGGCCAGCGTGGCGATGTTTATCTTCGGCGCCAGTACCTATGGCCTGGTGTTCCTGGTGCCCAACTACCTGTCGCAATTGCAGCACTACAACGCCAGCGAAATTGGCGTGAGCCTGATCGCGTATGGTCTGGTGCAACTGATCATGGCGCCGTTTTTGCCGCGCCTGATGAAGTGGGTCAGCGCCAAAATGCTGGTGGCTTCGGGGTTCGCGATCATGGCTTTGGGCTGCTGGATGGGTGCGCACTTGTCGGCGGACAGCGCCAGCAATGTGATCGTGCCCTCGATCGTGGTGCGCGGCATGGGCCAGCCGCTGATCATGGTGGCGTTGTCGGTGCTTGCGGTGCATGGGCTGGCCAAGGCGCAGGCGGGGTCGGCGTCGGCGGTGTTCTCGATGCTGCGCAACCTGGGGGGCGCGGTTGGCACGGCGCTGCTGGCGCAATTGGTGGTGGTGCGCGAGCGGGTGCATTCGGCGCGTATTGGCGAGTCGGTGACGCTGTTTGACCCGACCTTGCAACAGCAGCTTCCCGGTGGCGGGGTGCTGCAGGATCAATTGCCGGAACATCAGGTGGTGCTGAACCTGCTGGACCAGAGTGTTCGTCATCAGGCGTTTTTGATGGCTTACAGTGATGCGTTCTTTCTGGCGTGCGTGGCGTTGGCGGCGTGTGGGGTGGCGGCGTTGATGTTGCGGCGTATCTAGGGGCAGTGCTGTGGGTGATTCAAGTGAGCGCAATAACGGGGCGCCCAAGATCAAGATCAAAAGCAGATCAAGAGCACAGCGGCCTACCGGCCGGCTTGAGTGTTGAAGAGCAACAGCAAAATCAAAAGCGGGCACGGTTCAATGTGGGAGCTGGCTTGCCTGCGATGGCATCAACTGGGTGTGCCTGATGTACCGAGTTGTCTGCATCGCAGGCAAGCCAGCTCCCACAGAAAAGCAGAGTTACCTGAATAACGGATATGTACCCCATCTGATCCTGAAAACCCCGACCGCACTCGTTCAGCGAACGGTATTAGGCTTCAACCCGTGCAACAACAACTCCAGACCTTGCAAGGCTTCTTCCAGCCGCTCGCCCGGGTGTTCATCCTGGGCGATCCACAGCGATGCGCTTACCAGGCTGCCATTGATCAGCCTCGCTAGCGCCTGACTGCACGCCTGCTCGATGAGGCCCGCTTGCATCAAGTCATCGAGCAGCTGGCGCAGCGAGTCCACGCATTGCTGCTGGTCGGTGGCACCCAGCACCGCCGGCGCATCTTGCAGCACAATGCGCTGGACCTCGGGATCCTGAGCCATGCGCAAATAAATCCGGCAGCGCTCGCAAAACCCTTCCCAAGGATCAACCGCCTGCTCCGAGATACGCTGCAGGCTCGCGTCCATTTCACCGTCGAGCTGCGCAACCACTGCCGCGAGCAAGCCTTTCTTGTCGCCAAAATGATGGTACAACGCACCCCGGGTCAGGCCGGCGCGAGCGGTGAAATCGTCCATCGACGTCTGGGCGTAGCCTTGTGTGGCGAAGGCCTGGCGGGCGCTGGCGATCAGGCGGGCGCGGGTGTCTTCGATCATGTCTGCACGGGCTCGGCTCATGGGTAAGGCTCACAATAGGTGATTGACATACGACGCGTATGTTACGCATGATTTGTCACATACGCACCGTATGTATTTTGCCCCGAAAACCTCGAATAGCAAGTTTCAGGGCGCTCAGGAAGAGGTTACACACCATGGCAAACCCCTACGCCGAGCTGTTCCAGGCGCCAGGTTCCAGGGCTTTTGTATTGGCGGGCATGCTGGCCCGCATGCCGATCTCCATGACCGGGATCGGCTTGATCACCATGCTGTCGCAAGTGCACGGCGGTTACGGTTTGGCCGGTGCGGTGACCGCTACCTTCGCCCTGGCCACCGCGTTTTGCGCGCCCCAGGTCTCACGGTTGGTGGACCGTTATGGCCAGGGCCGGGTGTTGCCGGTGGCCGCGTCCATCGGCGGCGGCGCGCTGTTGCTGCTGTTGCTCTGCACCCGGGTGCAGGCGCCAACGTGGACGCTGTTCGTCTTTGCCGCCCTGGCCGGCTGCATGCCCAACATGTCGGCCATGGTGCGGGCGCGCTGGACCGAGCTGTATCGCGGCCAGCCCAAATTGCAAACGGCGTTTGCCCTGGAGTCGGTGCTCGACGAGGTGGTGTTCATCATTGGCCCGCCGGTCTCGGTGGGTCTGTGCGTGCTGCTGTTCCCCGAAGCGGGGCCGTTGATTGCCGCGCTGTTTCTGGCAGTGGGCGTGACCGCCTTTGTGCTGCAACGCCAGACCGAGCCACCGGTGCATGAACATCACGCCGAGCACGGCCGTTGGCTGATCGCCTCGCCCTCGGTGTTGATCCTGATGGTGCTGTTGATGGCCATGGGCATCATCGTTGGGGTGGTGGATGTGGTCAGTGTCGCGTTCGCCCAGCATCAGGGCCAGCCCGCCGCGGCGAGCATTGTATTGTCGGTATACGCCATCGGTTCGTGTCTGGCCGGGCTGGCGTTCGGTGCGCTCAAGTTGAAAGCACCGCTGCCGCGCCAGTTCTTGTACTGCGGCGTGGCCACCGCCGTGACCACGTTGCCGTTGTTGCTGGTGACGAATATTCCGGGGTTGGCGGCCGCGATCTTCATCTCCGGCCTGTTCTTCGCCCCGACCCTGATCGTGTCCATGGCCCTGGTGGAACAAATCGTTCCGCCCAGCCGCTTGACCGAAGGCATGACCTGGCTGATCACCGGCCTGAGCATCGGCGTGGCCATTGGTGCTGCCAGCTCCGGCTGGATGATCGACCGCTTCGGCGCACCCAGCGGGTTCTGGGTGGCGCTGGCGGCGGGTGCGGTGGTGCTTGGGGCGGCGGTGCTGGGGTATCGGCGGCTGGGGTGATTACCCGGTCACCAGTGCGCCGCGATGTTGCAGGAATTCGTTCAGCGCCTGGCGCGTGAGATCGTTCAACGTGACTTTTTGCCGGGTCGCGGCGAGGGCGGCGGCCAGGTGGAGGTCATGGCCGACACGGACGTTGAACGAACCCTTGCAGGGCTTTTCCGGTGCTTGCCCAAGGGCCTGGCAGGTCTCGATGTAGTCGTCCACGGCGGTGCAAAAGGCGGCGTCCAGTTCGGCGACGGTTTTGCCCTCGTAGCTGACCAGGGCCTTGATGAAAAGCAGCTTTCCGAACAGGCAGTTGTCTTCGATGCTGGCTTCGATGGAGCCGATGTAGCCTTTGTGTTTCAGCTGGTTGTTCACTGAATCAGTTCTCCTGATTTCAATTGTTCGATGATCTGGCGCCGAATGTAGTGTTTCAGTTCGTTGCCGGGGTGAGGCTTGTGCAGGGTGATCATTGCACTGGGGTCGCCTATGTCGAACCTGACCCGGCTACCCGCCCCTTCGATTTGCGTGTATCCCAGGCGCCGCAGCAGCGTGACGAGTTCGGGCCAGGTAAAGGCCGATTGCTCATTGAGCAGTTTGGCCAGCAGCTTTTCATTTTTCGACACGGCGATTCTCGCCTGCAACTAAATGTAGTTGCAATTGATGGGTTGCGTCAATGATAGGACAGCTGCGCCCAGCCTCTCGGTGTTTGATGTAACCCTTGATGACACCGTGGTCTGCGCCCCCAATCCCCGCTAATTTTTCCCTTCCGGATTCGTTTTATAGGGACGACGTGCCTTTGTGCTTCCTGCCTATTGCCCCGGATCCCAAGAAATGAACGCTGAAGACTCCTTGAAACTTGCTCGCCGGTTTATCGGGTTGCCCCTGGAAAAACGCCAGATGTTCCTCCAGGCGCTACACAAGGAAGGGGTGGATTTTTCCCGGTTTCCGATCCCGGCAGGGGTGGAGGCCGAGGACCGGCAGGCGCTGTCCTATGCGCAGCAGCGGATGTGGTTTCTGTGGCAACTGGACCCGGCCAGTGGCGCCTATAACCTGCCCGGCGCGGTACGGCTCAAGGGCGCCTTGAGCCTGCCGGCGATCGAGCAGGCGTTCGCCAGCCTGGTGGCCCGCCATGAGACGTTGCGCACGGTGTTCCAGCGCCAGGCGGATGATCGTCTGTTGCAAGTGGCCGCGCAGTCGCCGCTGGTTGTCGAACAGTTGGACTTCAGCGCCCTGGCACCCGCCGAGCGTGAGCAGGCGGTGATGCAGGCCGCTACCCGTCAGTCGCTGTTGCCCTTCGACCTGGCCAACGGCCCGCTGCTGCGGGTGCAATTGCTCAAGCTGGCCGAGCAGGAACACGTGCTGCTGCTGACCTTGCACCACATCGTGTCCGACGGCTGGTCGATGAACGTGCTGATCGACGAGTTCATTCGCTGCTACGACGCCCATGAGCGCAACGAGCCGCCGCAACTGCCGGCCCTGCCGATCCAGTACAGCGACTACGCCCTGTGGCAGCGCCGCTGGCTGGAGGCCGGCGAGCAGGCTCGTCAGCTGGAATACTGGCAGGCACGCCTGGGAGATGAGCACCCGGTACTGGAACTGCCCATCGACCATCCACGCCCGGCGATGCCCAGCTACCAGGGCACCCGGCATGACTTTGCGATTGATCCGGCGCTGGCTGCGCAGTTGCGCAGTTGCGCGCAAAAACACAATGTGACCTTGTTCATGTTGCTGCTCGGCGCGTTCAACGTGCTGCTGCATCGCTACACCGGGCAGGGCGACATTCGGGTTGGCGTTCCGATTGCCAACCGCAACCGCAGCGAAGTCGAAGGGCTGATCGGTTTCTTCGTCAATACCCAGGTGTTGCGCACCGAACTGACCGGGCAAACCCGCGTCGACGAGTTGCTGCAAGGCATCAAGGAACACGCACTGGGCGCCCAGGCCCATCAGGAATTGCCGTTCGAACGCCTGGTAGAAGCCTTGAAAGTCGAGCGCAGCCTGAGCCACACGCCGCTGTTCCAGGTGATGTACAACCATCAGCCGCAAGTGGCGGACATCGCCGCGGTCAACACCGCCTCCGGGCTTGAACTGTCCCTGGTGCAATGGCAAGGCCGTACCACCCAGTTTGACCTGAGCCTGGACACCTACGAGAAGTCCGGCACCCTGCACGCCGCGCTGACCTATGCCAATGACCTGTTCGACGCCGCCACCATCGAGCGCATGGCCCGGCACTGGCTCAGCCTGTTGCAGGCGATGGTCGCCGATGGCAGCCAGCGCATCGGTGAACTGCCGATGCTCGCCGCCGCAGAGCAGCACGTGCTGGTGCATGACTGGAACCAGACGGCCGAAACGTACCCGACCGAACGTGGCATCCACCACCTGATCGAAGACCAGGTACAACGCACTCCGCACGCCGTTGCCCTGGTGTTCGGCGCGACGCAGTTGACCTACGCGCAGCTCGACGCGCGCGCCAACCAGTTGGCCCATGCCCTGCGCGAGCAGGGTGTTGGCCCGGACGTACTGGTGGGGATCTGCATCGAGCGCTCCATCGAAATGGTGGTCGGCCTGCTGGCGATTCTCAAGGCCGGCGGCGCCTACGTCCCGCTGGACCCTGAATACCCCCGCGAACGCCTGGCTTACATGATCGAAGACAGCGGCATCGGGCTGCTGCTCAGCCAGCAGAGCCTGCTGTCGACCTTGCCGGTCGACGGCATCAACGTCATCGCACTCGACCAGGCACAAGGCTGGCTCGACGATTACGGCCGCGAGCCTCTGGCCGTCAACGTGCACGCGCTGAACCTCGCCTATGTGATCTACACCTCCGGCTCCACCGGCAAGCCCAAGGGCGCAGGCAACAGCCATCGTGCGTTGGTCAACCGCCTGTGCTGGATGCAGCAGGCTTATGGCCTGGAAGCCAGCGACGCAGTGTTGCAGAAAACCCCGTTCAGCTTTGACGTGTCGGTGTGGGAGTTCTTCTGGCCGTTGATGAGCGGCGCACGGCTGGTGGTCGCAGCACCCGGCGAGCATCGCGAGCCGGCTCGCCTGATCGAGACCATTGGCGAGCACGCTATCACCACGCTGCACTTCGTACCGTCGATGCTGCAGGCATTTATCCACGAGCCGGGCGTGCAGGCCTGCGCCAGCCTCAAGCGCATCGTATGCAGTGGCGAGGCGCTGGCGCTGGATGCGCAGTTGCAGGTGTTCGCCAAGCTTCCGGGCGCCGGGTTGTACAACCTCTACGGCCCGACTGAAGCGGCCATCGACGTCACCTATTGGACCTGCATCGACGAAGGTGCCGACAGCGTGCCCATCGGCCGTCCCATTGCCAATCTGGGAACCTACATCCTCGACGCGCAACTCAACCTTGTGCCGGCAGGTGTCAGCGGTGAGCTTTACCTCGGTGGCACCGGGCTGGCCCGCAGTTACCACCGGCGCCCGGCGTTGACCGCCGAGCGTTTTGTGCCGTGCCCGTTCAATGACGGTGCGCGGCTGTACCGGACCGGCGACCGGGTGCGCCAGCGCGCCGACGGTGTGATCGAATACCTCGGCCGCCTCGATCATCAGGTCAAGCTGCGCGGCCTGCGTATCGAGCTGGGTGAAATCGAGACCCGCCTGATGCAACACCCGCTGGTGCGCGAGGCCGTGGTGCTGGTGCAGGGGGGCAAACAGTTGGTTGCTTACCTGGTGCTGGAGGGAGGCGAGCCTGCCACGCCGTGGCAACCGGAGCTCAAGGCGTGGCTGTTGAACAGCCTGCCGGAATACATGGTGCCCACCCACCTGATGCCGCTGGTGAAATTGCCGGTGACCGCCAACGGCAAGCTCGACCGCAAAGCCTTGCCGTTGCCGGAAGCTGCGCCGCAGCAGGCGTTTGTGGCGCCACAGGATGCATTGCAAAAAGCCCTGGCGGCGATCTGGGAGGATGTGCTCGGTCTTGAGCGCGTCGGCCTGGAAGACAACTTCTTCGAGCTGGGCGGCGATTCGATCATCTCCATCCAGGTGGTCAGCCGTGCGCGGCAGGCCGGCATCCGCGTCAGCCCGCGTGACCTGTTCCAGTACCAGACCGTGCGCAGCCTGGCACTGGTCGCCACCCTCGATAAACGCTCGGCGGTGGATCAGGGGCCGGTGAGCGGTGATGCCGTGCTCGGGCCGATCCAGCAGCATTTCTTCAGCCGCGGGATGCCGGTGCGCGAACACTGGAACCAATCGCTGCTGCTGACTCCCCGTGAGGCCTTGAATGCGCAGTGGCTCGATACAGCGCTGACGCACATCATCAATCACCACGATGCCTTGCGCCTGCGTTTTACCGAAAGCGCCGAGGACTGGCAGCAAAAACACGATGCTCCAGTGGCCAGCGCTGATCTGTGGCTACGCGATGCCGAGTCGGCGGAACACCTGAATACCTTGTGCAACGAGGCGCAGCGCAGCCTTGACCTGCAAAACGGCCCGCTGTTGCGAGCCTTGCTGGTCACGCTGGCCGATGGCAGCCAGCGCCTGGCGCTGATCGTTCACCACCTGGTGGTCGACGGTGTGTCCTGGCGCGTATTACTGGAAGATCTGCAGCAGGCTTACGAACAATTGGCGGCAGGCGGCGGCATTGAGCTGCCGCCGAAAACCAGTGCATTCCAGGACTGGACTGCGCGGCTCAAACAGCAAGCGCAGCGCTTCGATGAACAACTGATGTACTGGAAAACCCAGCATCAGGATGCGAAGGATCTGCCGTGCGACCGACCTGACGCCAGCCTGCAAAATGCGCAGGGTGAAAAAATCGAGTGGCGACTCGACGCCGCACGGACCCGTCAGTTGCTGCAACAGGCGCCCGCCGCGTACCGCACGCAGGTCAATGACCTGCTGCTCACCGCGTTGGCCCGCACCATCAGTCGCTGGAGCGGTCAGGCAGGCACGCTGATCGAGCTTGAAGGCCATGGCCGCGAAGACCTGTTCGATGACATCGACCTGAGTCGCACCGTGGGTTGGTTCACCAGCCTGTTCGCCGTCAACCTCACCGCCCGCGATGACCTCGACGGTTCGATCAAGTCGATCAAGGAGCAACTGCGCGCGGTGCCGGACAAAGGCCTGGGTTATGGCGTGCTGCGTCATCTGGCGGCCCCGGCAGTGCGTGCCGAGCTGGCGGCACTGGCGCCACCGCGGATCACCTTCAACTACCTGGGCCAGTTCGACCGTCAGTTCGACGACGCGGCCTTGTTTGTGCCGTCTGCCGAAACCAGCGGTGTGGCACAGGACCTGGCGGCACCATTGGCCAACTGGCTGACGGTTGAAGGCCAGGTCTATGGCGGCGAACTGTCGATGAGCTGGGGCTTCAGCCGCGAGATGTTCGACAGCGCGACCGTGCAGCAACTGGTGGACCGCTATGCCAGCGAGCTGCATGCACTGATCGAACACTGCTGCACCTTGCCGGCCGCGCAAGCCACGCCATCGGACTTCCCGCTGGCGCGGGTGACCCAGGCGCAACTGGATGCGCTGCCGGTGCCGGCCGGCCAGCTCGACGATCTCTATCCGCTGTCGCCCATGCAGCAAGGGTTGCTGTTCCATACCCTGTACGAACAGGCGGCGGGTGAGTACATCAACCAGTTGCGCGTCGACGTGCAGGGCCTGGATCCCGAGCGTTTCCGCGCCGCTTGGCAGGCCACCGTCGATGCGCAAGACATCCTGCGCAGCGGTTTCGTCTGGCAGGGCGAGCTGGCGCAACCGCTGCAGATCGTGCACAAGCAGGTGCAACTGCCGTTCGCCACCCTGGATTGGCGGGCCCGCGACGATCAGCCGGCGGCCCTCGCGGCGATGGCCGATGCCGAGCGAGCGCAAGGGTTTGACCTGGCCTGTGCGCCCCTGCTGCGCCTGGTACTGGTGCAGACCGGCAGTGACCAATGGCACCTGATTTACACCCATCACCACATCCTGATGGACGGCTGGAGCAACTCGCAGTTGCTCGGCGAAGTATTGCAGCGCTATAGCGGCCGCACACCGGCGAATGCCGGCGGCCGCTATCGCGACTACATCGCCTGGCTGCAACGTCAGGACGCCCAGTTGAGCCAGGACTTCTGGAGCGAACAACTGGCCGCGCTGCAAGCGCCGACCCGGCTGGCCCGCGCGGCCACCGCTGGCGAGCGCCATCGCGGTCACGGCGATCATTACCTGACGCTGGACGAGCAACGCACCCAGGCGCTGGAAGCGTTTGCCCGCCAGCAGAAAATCACCGTCAACACCCTCGTGCAAGCCGCGTGGCTGCTGTTGCTGCAACGCTATACCGGGCACGAAGCGGTGGCGTTCGGCGCGACCGTGGCTGGACGTCCGGCAGACTTGCCCGGCATCGAGCAACAGGTCGGCCTGTTCATCAACACCCTCCCGGTGATCGGCGCACCGCGTCCCGATCAAAGCGTCGGCCAATGGTTGCAAACGGTGCAGGCGCAGAATCTCAGCCTGCGTGACTTCGAACACACGCCGCTGGCGGACATCCAACGTTGGGCCGGGCAGGGCGGTGAAGCGCTGTTCGACAATATCCTGGTGTTCGAAAACTATCCGGTAGCCCAGGCGCTGAGCCAGGCCGGGCAGGGTCTGGTGTTCGGCGATGTGGGTAACCTGGAACAGACGCACTACGCGCTGAGCGTGGCGGTGACCCTCGGCCGGCAGCTGGCGTTGCATTACAGCTTCGACCGCGGCCAATTCGCGAGCGAGGTGGTCGAAGGCATCAGTGCGCATTTGCTGCAACTGCTTGAGCAGTTTGCCGAGTCGGCAGAACGCAACCTGGGTGAAATCGCCCTGGCAAGCCGCGACGAACAGGCCCGCCAGCAAGCGCAGAACCATCCACAGCCGTACCCGGTGGACATCGGCGTGCATCAGCGCATTGCCACCCTGGCGGCCGAGCGCCCGCAACGCACAGCGGTGATTTTCAACGATCGGCAGTTCAGCTACGGTGAAATCGACCAGCGCGCCAACCAACTGGCCCACGCGCTGATCGCCCGCGGCGTTGGCGCTGAAACCCGTGTGGGTGTGGCGTTGCCGCGCAGCGAGTCGGTAATTGTGGCGTTGCTGGCGGTGCTCAAGGCCGGCGGCGCTTATGTGCCGCTGGACACCCTCTACCCGCGCGAGCGCCTGGCCTACCTGATCGAGGATTCGGGGCTGGCGCTGCTGATCAGCGATTCGTCGGTGTCGGCGCAGCTGCCGGTTGCCGAATCGGTACCCTTGCTGGAGCTGGACCGTCTTGATCTGCGTGAGCAGTCGATCAAGGCACCCTCGGTGCAGCTCGACCCGCACAACCTTGCGTATGTGATCTACACCTCCGGCTCCACTGGCAATCCGAAAGGCGTCAGCGTTGCCCACGGTCCATTGGCCATGCATTGCCAGGCCATCGGCCAGCGCTATGAAATGCGCGACAGCGACTGTGAGTTCCACTTCATGTCGTTCGCCTTCGACGGTGCCCACGAGCGCTGGCTGACCAGCCTGACTCACGGGGCTTCGCTGCTGATTCGCGACGACACGCTGTGGACGCCGGAGCAGACCTACAACGCCATGATCGAACACGGCGTGACCGTGGTCGCGTTCCCGCCGGTGTACCTGCAACAACTGGCCGAACATGCCGAGCGCGTCGGCAATCCACCGAAGGTGCGCATCTATTGCTTTGGCGGTGACGCGGTGCCGAACGCCAGTTTCGAGCGGGTCAAGCGTGCGCTCGATCCGGACTACATCATCAACGGCTACGGCCCGACCGAAACCGTGGTCACCCCGCTGATCTGGAAGGCCGGTCGCGAGGTGCCGTGCGGTGCTGCCTACGCGCCGATCGGCAGCCGCATCGGTGACCGCAGCGCCTATGTGCTCGACACCGACCTGAACCTGTTGCCCCAAGGCATGGCCGGTGAGCTGTATCTGGGGGGCACCGGCCTGGCCCGTGGGTACCTCAACCGACCGGGGCTGACCGCCGAGCGTTTTGTCGCTGACCCGTTCAGCGCCACTGGCGGCCTGCTTTACCGCACAGGCGACCTGGTGCGCCAGCGCGCCGACGGCACGTTCGACTATCTGGATCGTATCGACAATCAGGTGAAGATTCGCGGCTTCCGCATCGAGCTGGGTGAGGTCGAAGCGGCGCTGCAAGCCCTTCAGGGTGTGCGCGAAGCGGTGGTCGTGGCCCAGGAAGGCAGCGCCGGCAGCGGCAAGCGCCTGGTGGCTTACGTGGTCGGCGATTCAACCCGTGCCGGTTTCAGCGAAGACCTGCGTGCGCAGCTCCAGGCTTCATTGCCGGCGCATATGGTGCCGGCGTATGTCTTGTCTCTGGAACGCATGCCGCTGACACCGAACGGCAAGCTGGATCGCAAGAACCTGCCCAAACCGGATGTCAGTCAACTGCAACAAGCCTACGTCGCTCCGCGCAACGCGCTGGAGCAGCAACTGGCGACGATCTGGCAAGACGTGCTCAAGCTTGGGCAGGTGGGCATCAGCGACAACTTCTTCGAACTGGGTGGCGATTCGATCATTTCGATCCAGGTGGTCAGCCGTGCGCGGCAGGCGGGGATTCGCTTCAGCCCCAAAGACCTGTTCCAGCACCAGAGCATCCAGGCGCTGGCCGTGGTCGCACAGACCGGTGAGACGCTGCCGTCGATCGATCAGCGACCGGCAACCGGCACCACGGTGCTGTTGCCGATTCATCAGCAATTCTTCGCTCAGGAAATACCCGATCGTCACCACTGGAACCAGTCGGTGATGCTCAAGCCGGCGCAGGCACTGGATGCACACGCACTGGAGCAGGCGCTGGAGGCTTTGGTGGCGCATCACGACAGCTTGCGCCTGGATTTCGTCGAACGGGCTGACGGCTGGTCGGCACACTACCGTGACGTCGCGGCGCACACGGATCAAACGCTTCTGTGGCCAGTGGAGGTCGCGGACCTCGCAGCCCTTGAGGCACTGGGTGACGAAGCCCAGCGCAGCCTGCAATTGAACGGTGGCTCGCTGATACGCGCGGTGCTGGCGAACCTGGCGGACGGCACTCAACGGCTGTTGCTGATTATCCATCACCTGGTGGTCGATGGCGTGTCGTGGCGGATTCTGTTCGAGGATCTGCAGAACGCCTACCGGCAAATCCTTTCAGGCGCAGGTGTGCAGTTGCCGGCCAGGACCAGTGCGGTCAAGGCCTGGGCGGCGGCATTGCAGGGCTACGCCACAACCCCTGCGCTGCAGGCCGAGCTGGGTTTCTGGCAACAACAGTTGCAGGGCGCTTCGCCAGCCTTGCCATATGACCGTCCGAACGGCGGGCAGCAACATGATCAGGCCCTGACCTTTCGTAGCAAACTGGACCGGGCCCTGACCCGCCAGCTGTTGCAGGATGCGCCGGCGGCGTATCGCACCCAGGTCAACGACGTATTGCTGACCGCGCTGGCGCGGGTGATAACGCGCTGGACCGGTGACGACAATGCGTTGGTGTTGCTTGAGGGGCACGGTCGCGAAGACGTGTTCGAGCACATCGACCTGACCCGTACCGTGGGCTGGTTCACCAGCGTGTTCCCGGCGCGGCTGTCGCCGGTTGCGGATCTCGCTGGGTCGCTCAAGCAGATCAAGGAGCAGCTGCGGGCAATTCCGCATAGGGGCATCGGCTTCGGCGCACTGGCGCACCTGGGCGATGAACAGACTCGGGAGTCTCTGCAAGCCTTGCCGCTACCGTGCCTGACCTTCAACTATCTCGGTCAGTTCGACGCCAGCTTCGATACCGCCGACGACGCCCTGTTTGTGCCGACCGGCGAATCCGGCGGTGAAGAAGTCAACCTGCTGGGGCCGCTCGGCAACCCGCTGGCGCTCAACAGCAAAGTCTTCGGTGGTGAACTGGACCTGAGCTGGACCTACAGCGGCGCGATGTTCGATGCCGCGACCATCCAGCGCCTGGCCGACGACTATGTGCAAGAACTGACGGCGCTGATCGGCCATTGCTGCGACAACGCCAACCGGGGAGTGACGCCGTCGGATTTCCCGTTGGCGCAACTGTCTCAGGCCCAACTCGATGCGCTGGTGCTCGAACCTCAAGGCATCGACGACATCTACCCGTTGTCACCGATGCAGCAGGGCATGCTGTTCCACACCTTGCTCGAGCAGGGGAATGGCGATTACATCAACCAGATGCGCCTGGATATCGATGGCGTCGATCCGCAACGCTTCCGCGCGGCCTGGCAAGCCGTGGTGGATGCCCATGACATCCTGCGTACCGGGTTCATCTGGCAAGGCAATCTTGAACAACCGGTGCAGGTGGTACAGCGTCAAGTGCAGGTGCCGTTCCGTGTGCTCGACTGGAGCGGTCACGCCGATCGGGATGCGGCACTGCAAACCCTTGCCGATGAAGAGCGCGCCCAAGGCCTGGACCTGAACTGCGCGCCCTTGATGCGCCTGGTACTGGTACGCACGGCAACTGATCGTCATCACCTGATCTACACCAACCATCACATCCTGATGGATGGCTGGAGCAGCGCGCAGTTGCTCGGCGAAGTGTTACAGCACTACAGCGCAGAAACCGTGGCACGACCCGTTGGCCGGTATCGTGATTACATCGCGTGGCTGAAGCGGCAGGACGCATCGCTCGGCGAAGCGTTCTGGAAGGGGCAGTTGCACGCCCTGGATGAACCGATTCGCCTGGCGCAGATGTTTGCCCGTCCGGCGCAGGGCATCGCCACCCACCTTTACGCTCACCACCACCTGCACCTCGATGAGCAGCAAACGCGCCGTCTGGGCGACTTTGCCCGAGAGGCGAAAGTCACCGTCAACACTGTGGTCCAGGCTGCGTGGCTGTTGCTGTTACAGCGTTACAGCGCAAAGTCCTGCGTCGCCTTCGGCGCAACCGTGTCGGGGCGCCCGGCGGACCTGGCAGGCGTCGAGCAACAGATTGGCCTGTTCATCAACACCTTGCCGGTCATTGCCAGCCCGCGCTCCGAGCAGAGCCTGGGGGATTGGCTGCACAGCGTCCAGGCGCAGAACCTGGCGTTGCGGGACTTCGAGCACACCGCGTTGTTCGATATCCAGCGCTGGGCGGGGCAGGGTGGTGAAGCGCTGTTCGACAACATCCTGGTGTTTGAGAACTATCCGATTTCAGAAGCCCTGGAGAAAGGTTCGCCTCAGGGTCTGCGCTTTGGTGCCGTGGGCAATCTGGAGCAAACCAACTACCCGCTGACCCTGCTGGTGGGCCTGGGCGCCGAGCTGACCGTGCAGTTCAGCTATCAATGTGCGAGCTTCACACCTGTGTCGGTGGAGCAGATCGGCGTGCACCTCAAGCGTCTTCTGCTGCAAATGAGCAGCGATGCCGCACGCCCACTGGGTGACCTCACGCTGTTGGACCCGAGTGAAACCCGCCAGCAATTGCAGGACTGGAACGCCACCGCAAGCGTCTACCCGGGCGAGCACTGCATTCATCGTCTGTTTGAGGCGCGGGCACGGCAGACGCCGGATGCCACGGCGCTGCTGTTTGCTGATCAGGCGCTGACCTACGCTCAACTCAATACCCAGGCCAATCGCCTGGCGCATCGTTTGATTGAACTCGGTGTCGGCGCTGACCAACCGGTGGGTATCGCCCTTGAGCGTGGGGTGGACATGATCGTCGGGCTGCTGGCGATCCTCAAGGCCGGTGGCGCCTACGTGCCGCTCGATCCGCACTATCCGGTGGATCGCCTGGCCCACATGATTGAAGACAGTGGGTTGCAGTTGCTTCTGACCCAGGCATCGTTGCTGCGCCAGTTGCCGATTCCGGCAGGGGTGCACACCGTCTTGGCGAGTGCAATGGATGAATCGGTCAGCCCTGAACAGGCGGCCAATCCGCAGGTGTCGGTGGACGGCGATAACCTGTGCTACGCCATTTATACCTCGGGCTCTACCGGCAAGCCCAAGGGTGTGATGGTACGCCATGGTGCCCTGGTGAATTTCGTTGCCAGCATGGCCCGCGAACCAGGCATCGAGGCAAGTGACCGCCTGCTGTCGCTGACCACCTTCTCGTTCGATATTTTCGGCCTGGAACTGTACGGCGCGCTGTTCAGCGGTGCGGCCGTGGTGCTGGTGGACAAACAGAGCGCCCACGACCCTGAAGCATTGCTGGGGATTATCGAACAGCAGCAGGTCGGTATCGTGCAGGCCACGCCGTCGACGTGGCGCATGTTGCTTGAGCATCCCATGGCCGAGCGTCTTGCCGGACGCACATGCCTGTGTGGCGGCGAGGCATTGGCCGAGGACCTGGCCGAGCGCTTGCTGGCGGTCGCAGGCCCGGTCTGGAACCTCTATGGGCCCACCGAAACCACGATCTGGTCGGCGGCTTATCCACTGACCACAGACAAGCGCTTGCCTTACCTCGGCCGGCCGATTGCCAACACCTCGCTGTACATCGTCGGCGAGCACTTCGCGCCGAACCCTGTCGGGTTGATCGGTGAATTGCTGATTGGCGGTGATGGCCTGGCGCGCGGGTACCACGAGCGGCCGGCGCTCACCGCCGAACGCTTCCTGCCGGATCCATTTGGCAATGGCACACGGCTGTACCGCACCGGTGACCTTGCGCGACATCGCGTCGACGGTGTGATCGAGTACATCGGCCGGGCAGACCACCAGGTGAAAATTCGTGGCTTTCGCATCGAGTTGGGAGAGATCGAAGCGTGCCTGTTGGCGCAGGACGCGATCCGCGAGGCGGTGGTGGTGCCTCAGCAAGGGCCGGGTGGCACGCAGTTGGTGGCCTACCTGATTGCGGCCGGTACTGAGGCGGCCGAGGCGCAGTCGTTGGTGGCGCTGCGCGACGAGCTGAAGGCGCGGCTCGCCTGCGACCTGCCGGACTACATGATTCCGGCGCACTGGATGCTGCTTGAGCGCTTCCCGCTGACGCCCAACGGCAAGCTGGACCGCAAAGCCTTGCCGCTGCCCGACGCCAATCAGTTGCTGCGGGCCTATGTGGCGCCGCAAGGGGCGCTTGAGCAGAGCGTCGCACTGATCTGGCAAGAGGTGCTCAAGCTTGCGCGGGTAGGGCGCGACGACAACTTCTTTGAATTGGGCGGGCATTCCTTGCTGGCGACCCAAGCGACAGCCCGCCTGCAAATGGAGCAAGGCGCAGCCGTGCCCCTGGACCTTTTATTTCGAACCCAATCGCTGTCGGAGTACGCCGCGCAACTGGCGGTGCACCTGACACCTCACTCCAGCGAAGACTTGAGTGAGATGCATGATTTCCTGGCAGACCTGGAGACCCTTTGAAAATGACTCAGCTCGATAACCTGTCTCTGGTTCAGCGATTCATCCGTTTGCCGCTCGCCCAACGGCAAGCGTTCCTGCAAAAGCTGCACAGCAAAAACATGAGTTTTGCCGCGTTGCCGATTCCGGCGATGCGTGATGAGTTCGAGCATATCGGCCTGTCCTACGCCCAGGAGCGCCAGTGGTTCCTCTGGCAATTGGACCCTCACAGCGCGGCCTACCATGTGCCGACGGCGCTGCGGTTGCGCGGTGCACTGGACGTGCCGGCGTTGCAGCGCAGCTTCGATGCATTGCTGGAGCGCCATGAGGTGCTGCGTACGGTGTTTGTCGACGGGCCGGAAGGGCCGCTGCAGGTTGCGCACGCATGCCTGAGCCTGCCGGTCACGACGGTGGTGCTGGAAGCGGTGCCGGACGCCGCAGCGCTCAAGGCGTTGATTGACACTGAAATCACTGCGCTGTTCGACTTGCAGCAGGGCCCGCTGTTGCGGGTCAAGCTGTTGCAACTGGCACCGGACGACCACGTGCTGGTGCTCACCCAGCACCACATCATTTGTGACGGCGCATCGGCGCAGATCATGGTTCACGACCTGGTCAAACTCTATGCTGCCCACAGCACCGGCCAGGCGCCGGACCTGCAGGCGCTGCCGATTCAATACGCCGACTATGCGATCTGGCAGCGCAAATGGATGGAAGCCGGCGAGCTTGCGCGGCAATTGGGTTACTGGACCGAACGCCTGGGTGATGGCGGTGAAGTGCTGCCTTTGCCTGCTGACCGCGCCCGTCCGGCGGTGCAGAGTTACCGCGGTGCGCGGCTGGACCTCGCCATCGATGCCGGGCTGACCGAACGCCTCAAGCGCGTGGCCCAGCGCGAAGGCTGCACCTTGTTCATGCTGTTGCTCGCCTCATTCCAGGTATTGCTGCACCGTTACAGCGGCCAGTCGGACATCCGCGTGGGTGTGCCGGTGGCCAACCGCAACCGTCTTGAAACCGAAGGCCTGATTGGTTTCTTCGTCAATACCCAGGTGCTGGATGCGCGGATTCAGGGGGCAATGCCTTTCGATCAATTGCTGGCGCAGGTCAAGCAGGCTTCGCTGGGCGCCCAGGCTCACCAGGATTTGCCGTTCGAGCAATTGGTGCAAGCCCTCGCACCGGACCGACACATGAGCCACAGTCCGTTGTTCCAGGTGATGTTCAATCACCAGAGCGGCGATGCCGCCCAAGCGTTGCAACTGCCAGGCTTGCATGTCGAGAGCCTGGATTGGAGCTCGCACACGGCGCAATTCGATCTGACCCTTGGCACGCACGAGACCCAGGGCGCATTGGCCGCCACATTCACCTATTCCACTGATTTATTCGACACTGGCACCATCGAACGCCTGGCCGCTCACTGGCTGAACTTGCTGCAAGGCATCGTCGCCGATCCGCAACGGCGCATCGGGGAATTGCCGCTGCTGGACGCGACCGAGCAACAGCACAACATCGCCCAGTGGAACCCCGGCCCGCGCAGCTTCCCAAGCGACACCTGCGCCCATCAACTGATCGCCGAGCAGGCCCGTCAACGGCCTGACGCCGTGGCCCTGCGTTGCAACGGCCAGACCCTGACCTACGCCGAACTGAATGCCCAGGCCAACCGCCGTGCGCATCAGTTGATCGCTCACGGCGTGGGGCCGGACGTGCTGGTGGGCCTGGCCGCGGAGCGGGGTATCGAGATGATCGTCGGGCTGCTGGCGATCCTCAAGGCCGGCGGCGCCTATGTGCCGCTCGACCCAACCTACCCGCAGGACCGCCTGGCCTACATGATGCAAGACAGCGGCATCCAGCTGCTGCTGGCCCAGGCGTCGCTGACCGGTCAATTACCGGTGCCTGACGGCGTGAAAACCCTGCTGCTGGATACCGACGTCAGCGCCTTTGCCGACAACGATCCGCAAGTCGTCGCGGATCCTTCGAACCTCGCCTACGTGATCTACACCTCCGGTTCCACCGGCAACCCCAAAGGCACCTTGCTTGCGCACCACAACATCCTGCGTCTGTTCGCGGCCACTGAACCGTGGTTCGGTTTCGGCCCGCAGGACGTCTGGAGCCTGTTTCATTCCTATGCTTTCGACTTCTCGGTCTGGGAAATTTTCGGCGCACTGCTGCACGGTGGCGAGCTGCTGATCGTGCCGTACGACGTCAGCCGCTCGCCCCAGGAATTCCTCGACCTGTTGTGCGACGCGGGCGTCACAGTGCTCAACCAGACGCCGTCGGCGTTCAAGCAGTTGATGCACGTGGCTTGTACCG
>NZ_JBSVWQ010000076.1:0-26639 GCF_054071215.1 Pseudomonas sp. SDO5522_S412
GCTCCCACATTTGCTCGCATTCCAGAAGTGGAACTCGGTCGAATGTGGGAGCGGGCTTGCTCGCGAAAGGGCCGCACCAGGCGATATCAAGCCCGGAACTGCCCCAAGCTCGCCTTCAACTGCGCAGCCAACCCATCCAGCACCTTGCCACTGGCTGTAGTCTCTACCACCGCCTGAGCGGCCCGCTCTGCCTGGGCATGGATGATTTCCACCCGCCCACGCACCGCATGCGCACCCTGCGCCTGATGCTCAGCCGCCCGCGTCGCCAGGCCAATCGCTGCATGCACCTGCTCGACCGAGGCCTGCACCGACTGCTGCAGGCGCACGCTGTCGCGTAATACCAGCAAACCCTCGCTGGCCTGGCGCCCGGCCTTGCCGATGGTTTCCACGGCCTCACGGGCGCCTTGCTGCAAGGCCACGATGTGGGCCTGGATGTCGCCGGTAGAACTCTGGGTTTTACTGGCCAGGGCGCGAACCTCGTCCGCCACGACCGCAAAGCCGCGCCCGGTCTCACCGGCTCGCGCCGCCTCAATAGCCGCGTTGAGCGCCAGCAGGTTGGTTTGCTCGGCAATCCCGTGGATCACCGTCAACACCACCTCGATCTGCTCGCTCTGCTGCGCCAGCCGCTCGATCACCTTGGAACCGGCCTGCACCTGCCCCGCCAACGCCTCGATCAAGCTGCCGACTTCGGCTGAAGTGCGGGAATTTTCATCAGTCGCCTGGCGAATATCCACCACCTGCTGCAAGGCGGCCTGCATCGCATGGCTTTCCGCCTGGGCCTCATCCGCCATTTGCGACAGCGCCCGCAGGCTTTCGGCAACCTCATCACGCTGCAAGCCGGCGGCCGCATCGGCACCCGCATTGCGCAGGGTCATCGCGCCGATTTCCACGCCGGTACGCTGGGCCACATCACCGGCTTCACGCACGATCGGCTGCAATTTATCCACAAAGCGATTGACCGCCGAGGCCATGTCGCCGATTTCGTCCCGGCTGTTGATCTGCACGCGCTTGGTCAGGTCGCCCTCGCCTGCAGCCAAATCGTCCATCGCTGCAATCAGCAGCTTCAGGCGATTGACCACCCGACGGCCGAGCACTACAGCAATCAACAGCAATACACCAAAACCTACAACTGCCAGGCCCATGCCGATGCGCCAGCGCAAGGTGCCCGCCGCCTCTTGCACGGCGCTGGTGGTATTGGCGGTCATCTGGGTGGCGGTGGCTTGCGCCGACTGCAAACGCGCGCCCATGGCCGCCGCGCTGTCAGCCGCGGCACCCTTGAGGCTGTCGCCCACCAACTGGTCACCACTGGCAATCAGTGCAGCAAAACGCTTGTCCAGCGCGGCCAGGTCAGCCTCGACCGAGGCAGTCGAAACCCCCATGCGGACCTTGCCGATCTCTACGCCATTGGGGCTGATGGACGCTTCGACGTAGAACACCGAGGGATCATTCTTCGCCGCATCCAGCACTTTATCCAGGGCACGTTCGCCCTTGCCCTTTTCCAGCAGCGCCTGGTTGATCGGGTTTTCACGATTGAGGTAACGGGTCAGGTGCTCACCAGCCGCGTCGTCATACACCACAAACAACACGTTGGGATTGCGCTGGGCTCTGCGGGCAAACTCAGACAGCGTCGGCACGTCGCTGTCCCACATGGCGCGCGGCGCCACCGAGGCGAGCAGTTGCGCCATGTCATTGGCAGAGTCCTGCAGGTCTTTTTCCAGGGTCGCACGCAGTTGCTTCTGCTCTTCCTGCAGGCGCGTGGAAAGCCCCGCCGTCAGACGCTGGCGCGTGCTGGAAGACAGACTGTCCAGGCTGGATGTCACTTCCTTGCCGGCTTGCGCCAACTCGCCGGACAGTTTCTGGCTGTCGACGCCCAGGCGATTGCCCAAATCAGCTTCCAATGCAGTGACGGTGCTTCGCGTCAGGGCGACGGCCACCAGTACTTGCACCAAAAGAGCGATACCTAGGGTAACGAACACCGGCCGCAACAGCCGGCTTTGTAACAATGAGAGAACGGCAGACACTGGGAATCCCTCCACCACGGGTGCCATTAATTTGATAGCACCGCGAAAGAAAGAACCATAGCAAGGGTCGTGCCGTTTACCAGGCGGAAACGACAAAGGGCTCCCGAAGGAGCCCTTTGCTTTTTACATCAACAGCTTATTAAGCGAACGGGTGACGCAGAACGATGGTCTCGTTGCGGTCCGGGCCCGTCGAAATAATGTCGATCGGCGCACCGATCAGCTCTTCGACGCGCTTGATGTAAGCGCGGGCGTTGGCTGGCAGTTCTTCCAGGGTCTTGGCGCCCACGGTCGATTCGGTCCAGCCTGGCACTTCTTCGTACACAGGCTGCAGGCCTACGTAGCTGTCCGCGTCAGTCGGGGCAACGTCCTTGCCTTCCGCATCCTTGTAGCCGATGCAGATGTTGATGGTTTCCAGGCCGTCGAGTACGTCCAGCTTGGTCAGGCAGATGCCCGAGATGCTGTTCACATCGATAGCGCGACGCAGGATAACGGCGTCGAACCAGCCACAACGGCGGGCACGGCCGGTCGTCGCGCCGAACTCGTGGCCTTGTTTGGCCAGGTGCGCGCCGACGTCGTCGAACAGTTCAGTCGGGAATGGACCCGAACCTACACGCGTGGTGTATGCCTTGGTGATGCCGAGGATGTAGTCCAGGAACATCGGGCCAACGCCCGAACCCGTCGCAACGCCGCCAGCGGTGGTGTTGGAACTGGTGACGTAAGGGTAGGTGCCGTGGTCGATGTCCAGCAACGAGCCCTGGGCGCCTTCGAACATGATGTCTTTGCCGGCGCGACGCAGGTCGTGCAGCTCGGCAGTCACGTCCAGCATCAGCGGCTTGAGCAGCTCGGCGTATTCCTTGCACTCGGCCAGGGTCTTTTCAAACTCGATGGCCGGCTCTTTGTAGTAACCCACCAGCATGAAGTTGTGGTAATCCACCAGTTCACGCAGCTTGTCTTCAAAGCGCGGCATGTTGAGCAGGTCGCCCACACGCAGGCCACGACGTGCAACCTTGTCTTCGTAGGCCGGGCCGATGCCGCGACCGGTCGTGCCGATCTTCAGCTCGCCACGGGCCTTTTCACGGGCCTGGTCCAGCGCAACGTGGAAGGACAGGATCAGCGGGCAGGAAGGGCTGATACGCAGGCGCTCGCGCACTGGCACGCCTTTTTCTTCCAGCTTGGTGATCTCGCGCAGCAGGGCGTCAGGTGCAACCACCACGCCGTTGCCGATCAGGCACTGCACGCCTTCGCGCAGTACACCCGACGGGATCAGGTGCAAGACGGTTTTTTCGCCATCGATGACCAGGGTGTGGCCAGCGTTGTGGCCACCTTGGTAGCGCACTACGGCGGCAGCATGTTCGGTCAGCAGATCAACGATCTTGCCTTTGCCCTCATCACCCCATTGGGTGCCCAGGACTACGACATTCTTACCCATAACACTTGTCCTCATTCGCGCAAACTTGGTGCCGGCAGTGGCCGGCAGGAAAACTCAAGAAGCCAGTGGCGATACTTGCCAAAGCCCGTTCTGCTGAATCAATTGCCGGTCGCAGTCCGCTTCACGGGCGGCGGCCAATGGCTGCCCAGGCAAGGCCTGGACCACACGCTGACCCTCACTGCGCAACTGGCAAACCTGCTGCCAGAGTGCTGCGTCCGTACTGTCGGGCATCCAGATACCGCCAGACGGCAGTTCGACCTCAGCACGCCCCAGGGTCACCAGGGTTTTCAAATCGGTGGAAAAACCGGTCGCCGGACGAGCGCGACCGAAGTCGGCGCCGATATCGTCGTAACGACCGCCCTGGGCGATGGCCTGGCCAACACCCGGGACAAACACCGCAAACACCACACCGGTGTGGTAGTGGTAGCCGCGCAACTCACCCAAATCAAAATACAGCGGCAACTGCGGGAAGCGCGCAGACAACTGCTCGGCAATCGCCAGCACATCGTCCAGGGCCGCCAATACATCAGCCGGCGCATTCGCCAGGCGATCACGGGCGGCGGTCAGTACTTCACGGCCGCCACACAGATCCACCAGCGCACGCAGCATGCCGGCCAGGTCGGCAGGCACGCCCGCCGTCAGGGCAATCACTTCATCGATGGCCTTGCGCTGCAAGGCATCGAACAACTGTTGTTCCACTTCACCCGACAAGCCGGCCGCACGGGCCAGGCCGCGGTAGATACCGACATGCCCAAGGTCCATGTGCACATCCGGCACATCGGCCAATTGCAACATGGCCAGCATCAGGCTGATGACTTCCACGTCGCTGCTCGGGCTGGCATCACCGTACAACTCGGCGCCCAACTGGATCGGGCTGCGGGACGACGACAACGCACGCGGTTGCGCATGCAGCACGCTGCCGGCGTAGCACAGGCGGCTTGGCCCTTCGCGACGCAGGGTGTGCGCATCAATGCGCGCTACTTGCGGCGTGATGTCGGCACGAAAGCCCATTTGCCGGCCCGATTGCGGGTCGATGACCTTGAAGGTGCGCAGATCCAGGTCCTGGCCCGCGCCGGTCAGCAGGGATTCCAGGTACTCGATATGCGGAGTCACGACAAACTCGTAACCCCAGCTCTGGAACAGATCCAACACCTGGCGGCGCGCGATTTCAATGCGCGCAGCTTCTGGTGGCAGTACTTCTTCGATGCCATCTGGCAGCAGCCAGCGGTCTACCGTTGCCATTACGCCATTCCCCTATGATCCGGGCGGCCAGCCCTCGGGCGAGCCTTGAGTGAAGCAGAAAATACCCGGCCCCTGCATAAACCACGCGCAAGAGCGACGTGACGAACGACCAACAATCGGCCTCGTCGGGCACTTTCCTCGAAAAACCTGTGGCGCCTGCGGAGCAAAACCACAATCAAACATGCAGACGCAAAAAAGCCGGGAATTTCCCGGCTGCCGCATCATACACCCGTTTTCTGAAAGGATCACCCCGCCCGGCATTTTAGCCGCCCGACGGAGTGATTCTCAGACTACATGCGGGTTACTTGGACTTTTCCAGGTAGCGGAAGAAATCGCTACTTGGGTCCAGCACCATGACGTCGGTTTTGTTCGCGAAGCTTTCACGGTAGGCACGCAGGCTACGGTAGAACGCGTAGAACTCCTGATCCTGGCCATAGGCCTTGGCGTAGATCGAAGCGGCTTGAGCATCACCATCACCACGGGCCTCTTCAGACTCGCGATAGGCTTCAGCCAACAGTACGCGACGCTGACGGTCGGCATCCGCGCGGATCCCTTCTGCCAGTTCGTTACCCTTGGCGCGGTGCTCACGAGCCTCGCGCTCACGCTCGGTGCTCATACGCTCGAACACGCTGCGGTTCACTTCCTTCGGAAGGTCGATGGCCTTGACCCGAACATCGATCACCTCGATGCCCAGCTCTTTTTCCGCCATCGCATTCAACGAACGCGTGATGTCCGCCATCAGCGCGTCACGTTCACCGGATACCACCTCGTGCAGGGTGCGCTTACCAAACTGGTCACGCAGGCCCGATTCCAGACGGCGCGACAAACGCTCGTCGGCAATCTGCTTGAGGCCAGAGGTCGCGGTGTAGAAGCGCTCGGCATCCTTGACGCGCCACTTGGCGTAGGCGTCAACCATCACAGCTTTCTTTTCCAAGGTCAGGAAGCGTTGTGTCGGTGCATCCAGGGTCATCAGGCGGCCGTCGAACTTGCGCACCTGGTTGACGTAGGGGACTTTCACATGCAGGCCCGGCTGGACATCCGCCTGGACCACGCGACCGAATTGCAGCAACACCGCGCGCTCGGTCTGAGACACGATATAGAAGCAGTTCCAGGCAGCGATGACCACGACGACGCCCACAATCAGGGCGGTCAGCGATTTATTGCTCATCAACGACTCTCCCTGGTACGTGTTTGCTGTTGCAGCAAGTCAGCGGCCGCACGGGCGCTCGCTTCGTTGGCAGCAGCATTGGAACCGGCAGCCGGTGCGCTGGTGCTGCTACGACCACCTTCGATCATCTTGTCCAGCGGCAGGTACAGCAGATTGTTCTGCCCGCCCTTGCTGCCGGTCACGAGAACCTTGCTGGTGTTGCTGAAGACTTCCTGCATGGTGTCCAGGTACAGACGCTCACGGGTGACTTCCGGTGCCTTGCGGTACTCGGCCACCAGCTTGGTGAAACGATCTGCCTCACCCTTGGCGCGGGAGACCACTTCGTCGCGGTAACCGTTGGCATCCTCAAGGATGCGCTGGGCCTGGCCACGGGCTTCCGGCACCACGCCGTTGGCGTAGGTTTCAGCCTGGTTGCGCGAACGCTGCTCGTCTTCACGGGCACGGATCACGTCATCGAAGGCTTCCTGCACTTCACGCGGTGCCGCTGCGCTCTGTACGTTGACCTGGGTCACGGTGATACCGGTGCGGTACGTGTCGAGGAACCGTTGCAGGCGCTCCTTGATTTCGCTGGCCATCAATTCACGGCCTTCAGTCAGCACCTGGTCCATTGCGGTGGAACCCACCACGTGGCGCAGGGCGCTTTCGGTCGCATGTTGCAGGCTGATCTCCGGCTGGTCGACGTTCAGCACGAAGTCCTGCAGGTTGCTGATCTTGTACTGCACGGTCAGCGGCACTTCGACGATGTTCTCGTCTTCGGTCAGCATCTGGCCCTGCTTGGTGTAGGCACGCTCACGCGTGACGTTTTCCATGTACTTCTTGTCGATCGGCGGGAAGTAGATGTTCAGGCCAGGGCCGACAGTCTCGTAGTACTTGCCGAAGCGCAGCACCACGGCTTGCTCCTGCTCGTCCACCACATAGACGGCGCTGTACAGCCAGACGGCCGCCAGCACGACGAGGCCGATGCCGAGCAGGCCGTAACCACCGCCCTTGCTCGTACGACCGCCTTCGTCACCACCACGTTTTTTTCCACCACCGAACAACCCATTCAGGCTTTCCTGCAGCTTTCGGAAGGCCTCGTCGAGATCTGGTGGCCCCTTGCGGTCGCCATTATTGCGGCGTTTACCACCCCAAGGATCCTGATTATTCGAGTTGCCACCCGGCTCATTCCAAGCCATAGCGCTCTCCATCTGATAAAGCAAAGACGCACCCACGGCGCGCCGACCAATGCTACAGAATGCCTGTCACAGCGGCACAACCGCTTTCTCAGGCTTTTATTGCAAAGTGTGTTGTTCGATGAACTCTGTCGGCACAACGCCTTCACGGCTGACCAGCCGATTCAGCTCCGAGCGCGGCAATCGAACGGCCAGCAAGCTGACACCTTCTTCGTCGTGTTCTTCTTTCTGTACCGCGCCCAGCTCGAAAAACTGTGCACGCAGTCGAGCAAAACGCTGCGGCAAGCGCAAGGTGCCGACGAACAAATCGCTGCCCAACAGCTCGGCAATGGCTTGTTCAAGCAATTCCAGGCCACTGCCATCACGCGCCGACAGCCAGACCCGCTGGGGCTTGCCGTTTTCGTCGCGCTGGATTTGTGGCTCAACGCCTTCAAGCAAATCGAGTTTGTTATAGACCTCGAGGATCGGCAAGTCCTGGGCACCAATCTCGCCCAGCACCACCATGACCTGTTCAATCTGCAACATGCGATCCGGTTCGGCCGCATCGATCACGTGCAACAGCAGGTCGGAATTGCTCGACTCTTCGAGCGTAGACCGAAATGCCTCGACCAGCTTGTGGGGCAAGTGACGAATGAAACCCACGGTATCGGCCAGGACAATCGGCCCCAGGTCGTCCAGTTCCAGACGGCGCAAGGTCGGGTCGAGGGTCGCGAACAGTTGGTCGGCCGCGTACACATCCGATTTCGTCACGTTGTTGAAGAGTGTGGATTTGCCGGCGTTGGTATAGCCCACCAGGGAAACGGTCGGGATATCCGCACGCATACGGCCACGTCGCGATTGTTCGCGCTGGCTGCGCACCTTCTCCAGGCGGCCCTTGATCTGTCGCAGGCGGACCCGCAGCAGACGCCGGTCGGTTTCCAGCTGGGTTTCACCCGGGCCGCGCATGCCGATGCCGCCACCCTGGCGCTCAAGGTGAGTCCAGCCACGAACCAGCCGGGTGCTCATGTGGTCAAGCTGGGCCAGTTCTACCTGGAGCTTGCCTTCATGGGTACGGGCGCGTTGAGCGAAAATATCGAGAATCAGACCCGTGCGGTCGATCACGCGACACTCGAAAACTCGTTCGAGGTTACGTTCCTGACTGGGCGTGAGGATGTGATTGAAAATCACCAGATCGGCCTTTTCGGCGTGGACCAGGTCGCGCAGTTCCTCGACCTTGCCGCTGCCGATCAGGAATTTGGCGGTTGGCCGATGACGCGGCACGTTAAAAAACGCGACGGTCTCGGCGCCGGCCGAATTTGCCAACTCCTGAAACTCCTGCGGATCTTCGCGCGCCTCAGGGTCCTGTCCATCCAAGTGAACGAGGATTACTCGCTCACCACCACCGTGGCGCTCAAAGAACAAAGGAGACTCCTATCAGGCGTTACCTGGTGCAGGCTCGGCGTCACCCTGTTCTTCGGTTGCGCTAGGCAGACGAATTGGACGAACCGGCACTACGGTCGAGATAGCGTGCTTGTAAACCATTTGGCTTACGGTGTTTTTCAGCAGGATCACGAACTGGTCGAACGACTCGATCGTACCTTGCAGCTTGATACCGTTGACCAGATAGATGGAAACCCCAACTTTCTCTTTACGTAAAGTATTCAAGTAAGGGTCTTGTAGCGAATGCCCTTTTGACATGTGCCGCACTCCTTTAAGGATCAATAATAAAAATCGGAAAATAGATAGCTCATGGCCGTCACACCCCCAAGGATAGACGGCAATTGCAAGGACTCAGCTCAATATGGAGACCGTTCCCAAGTATTTCAAGGCGCGTGACAGATTGTCGCTGTCCAGGCTGTCCAGCCAGTGCAAATCGCTCCAACTGCGCAACCAGGTGAACTGACGCTTCGCCAATTGGCGCGTGGCAATGATGCCGCGCTCCTGCATTTCGGCTGACGTCAGCTTGCCATCCAGATGATCCCAGACTTGGCGGTAGCCTACAGCACGTATCGAAGGCAGCCCTGGATGCAGGTCACCTCTTGAACGCAGTGCTACGACCTCCTCCACAAACCCCTGTTCCAACATAATTGTGAATCTTTGTGCAATTCGTTCATGCAGCACCTGGCGATCCGTCGGAGCGATGGCCAGATTCGCCACAGTATAGGGCAATTGTGAGTGTCCCGAGGCGCCTGCTTCAGCACTTTGCGCAGTTTGTTTCAGCCTGTGTTCAGTCATGGTCTGGCCACTGACCCGCCAGACTTCCAACGCTCGCGTCAGGCGCTGGGGGTCATTGGGATGAATTCGCGCGGCGGAAACCGGATCCACAATGGCCAACTGATCGTGCAAGGCCTGCCAGCCAAGGCGCGCAGCCTCTTCTTCAAGTTCGGCGCGCACCTGTGGATCAGCTGGCGGCATATCAGCCAGACCTTCCTGCAAGGCCTTGTAGTAGAGCATCGTGCCGCCGACCAGCAGCGGAATCTTGCCCCGCGCGGTGATATCGGCCATGGCGGCCAGCGCATCGGTGCGAAAATCCGCCGCCGAATAGCTCTCGCTGGGATCAATAATGTCGATCAACCGGTGCGGATACTGGGCCAGCAGCTCTTTTGAAGGTTTGGCAGTGCCGATGTCCATGTCCCGGTAAACCAGTGCAGAGTCGACACTGATCAACTCGCACGGCAAGACCTTGGTCAGCTCGATGGCCAGGTCGGTCTTGCCGGCGGCCGTCGGGCCCATCAGGAAGATTGCGGGGGGCAAGGCACTCATCAACGGCCGCGCAAGAACAGTTTGTCCAGGTCGTCCAGGCCCATCTGGGTCCAGGTCGGGCGGCCATGGTTGCACTGGCCGCTGCGCTCGGTGTTTTCCATGTCCCGCAGCAGGCCGTTCATTTCCGGCAAGGCCAGCCGGCGGTTGGCGCGGATGGCGCCGTGACAGGCCATGGTGCCGAGCAGTTCATTGATGTGGGCCTGGATCCGGTCACTGGTGCCGTATTCCATCAGGTCCGCCAGTACGTCGGCCACCAGCCGGTTGGCCTCTGCCTGCTTGAGCAAAGCCGGAATCTGGCGGATAGCCAGGGTTTCCGGCCCCAGGCGTTGCAGCTCAAAGCCCAGCTTCTGGAACACGCTGACGTGCTCTTCGGCGCAATCCGCTTCCCGCTGGCTGACCGCCAGGGATTCCGGCACCAGCAGCGGCTGGCCGCTCAGGCCTTCGCTGGCCATGGCGATCTTCAGGCGCTCGTACATGATCCGCTCGTGGGCGGCGTGCATGTCCACCAGCACCAGGCCATGGGCGTTTTCCGCAAGAATATAAATACCCTTGAGCTGTGCCAGCGCGTAACCCAACGGCGGCACGTCGCCCTGGCCGTCCGGCAACGCGGCAGCACCTGGCTCGGCGCCGGGTAGCGGCGCGAAAAACTCGCGATAGGCCGCCTGGGCCTCGGCCACCGGCACCGCCGATTGCGGACGCGGGGTGTACTGGTATTGATAACCGGCGCCGGCGCCTGAACCAGGTGCGGTATAGCTCGGCTGGGCTTGCGGCGATTGCAGCAGGTTGGCCGCCAGGCTCATTTCGCCCTGGGGCCCGAACTCGCCGGCTTCCGGCCCTGAAGGACGGACAACAGCCGTGACAATCGGCGCCGCCAGGTGATCATCCGGCCGCACATCGCCCAAGGCGCGGTGCAGGGTGCCGTAAAGAAAGTCGTGGACCATGCGACCGTCACGGAAGCGCACTTCGTGCTTGGTCGGGTGCACGTTGACGTCGACCACCGACGGGTCGACCTCGAAAAACAGCACAAACGTCGGATGCCGCCCGTTGAACAGCACGTCGCGATACGCCTGGCGCACCGCGTGGGCCACCAGCTTGTCGCGCACCGCCCGGCCATTCACGAAGAAATACTGCATGTCCGCCTGGCTACGGGAGAAAGTCGGCAAACCCACCCAACCCCACAGTCGCAGGCCATTGCGTTCGATCTCGATCGGCAGCGCCTGCTCCAGGAACCCCGCGCCGCAGATGGCCGAGACACGCCGCGCACGGGCCGCATCATCATGGGCCTCGTGCAGGCTGAGGATGGTCTTGCCGTTGTGGCGCAGGTGGAAAGCCACATCAAACCGGGCCAGGGCCAGGCGCTTGATGACTTCCTGCAGGTGATCGAATTCGGTTTTTTCGGCCTTGAGGAATTTACGCCGGGCCGGGGTATTGAAGAACAGGTCGCGTACTTCCACCGAGGTGCCCACCGGATGTGCCGCCGGCTGGACCCGGGGCGCCATGTCGCGGCCTTCGGTTTCAACCTGCCAGGCCTGGTCGGCGTCGCGGGTGCGGGAAGTCAGGGTCAGGCGAGCCACGGAGCTGATGGAGGCCAGGGCCTCACCACGAAACCCGAGGCTCATCACCCGCTCCAGGTCTTCCAGGTCACGAATCTTGCTGGTGGCGTGACGGGCCAGGGCCAGCGGCAGGTCATCGGAGGAAATCCCGCTGCCGTCGTCGCGCACTCGCAGCAGCTTGACGCCGCCTTGCTCAACATCGACATCAATGCGCCTGGCGCCGGAGTCGATACTGTTTTCCAGCAACTCCTTGATCACCGACGCTGGCCGCTCGACCACCTCACCCGCCGCGATCTGGTTGGCGAGACGCGGGCTTAGCAGCTCGATGCGCGAGGTATTGCTCAAGACTGTTTCGCTCATTATTGCGCCGCCAGTTCAGTGCCCGGGATGGTCAACACCTGGCCGACCTTCAATTCATCGGTCTTGAGGTTGTTGGCACTGCGCAAGGTTGCCGCTGACACCTGGAAGCGCACCGCCAGCATCGCCAGGGTGTCGCCCGGCTGCACGCGATGGTCACGCGGGCCCTGGGCGATTTTCCCGGAGTCACGCAGCCAGGCTATATAAGTGCCCGGCGGCGGGTTCTGCTGGAAGAACTGGCGAACACCGGCGCTGATGGACCGCGCCAACGCCTGCTGGTGGCTGGCCGAGGCCAGTTTCGAGGCTTCGTTGGAGTTGGAGATAAACCCGGTTTCCACCAGGATCGACGGAATATCCGGCGACTTGAGCACCATGAACCCGGCCTGTTCCACGCGCTGTTTGTGCAGCGAGGTGACGCGACCAATGTTGCTCAGGACTTTCTGCCCCACGTTCAGGCTGGAGGTCAGCGAGGCAGTCATCGACAGATCGAGCAATACGCCAGCGAGCATCTTGTCCTTGTCGTCGAGGGATACGTTGCCAGCCCCGCCGATCAAGTCGGAACGGTTTTCACTGTCCGCCAGCCAGCGGGCGGTCTCGGACGTAGCGCCGCGATCAGACAGGGCAAACACCGAGGCACCAAACGCCGCGGCCGAAGGTGCGGCGTCGGCGTGGATCGAGACGAACAGGTCGGCGCCCTTCTTGCGGGCGATTTCGGTACGGCCACGCAGCGGAATAAAGTAGTCGCCGGTCCGGGTCAGCTCGGCGCGGTAGCCTTTCATGCCATTGATCTGGCGCTGCAGTTCGCGGGCGATGGCCAGTACTACGTCTTTTTCATGCTGGCCGCGCGAGCCCGAGGCACCCGGGTCTTCGCCGCCGTGACCGGCATCGATGACCACGATAATGTCACGTTTGCCCGCCGGAGCCGGTGGCAGCGGCGGCAATTTGACCTGGGGTTGCGACTGGTTGACCGGCACCGCAGGTATCGTCGCGACGCTTGGAGTTGGCGCAGGCGGCGGCGCGGCATCGGCGGCGTTGTCGAACAGGTCGACCACCAGCCGGTTGCCATACTGCGCGTTGGGCGCCAGCACGAAGCTTTTCGGGGTCACGGCCTTTTTCAGGTCGATGACCACCCGCAGGTCGGTCGGCGTACGCTGGGCCGAGCGCATCGCGGTAATCGGGGTATTGGCCATGGCGACTTTCAACGGCGCGGCCAGGGTCGCACCGTTGATATCAATCACCAGGCGATCAGGCGCCGTGAGGGTGAAGACGCTGTGCTGAACCGGGCCAGACAGGTCGAATACCAGTCGCGTGTTATCCGGTGCCCGCCACAGGCGAACACTTTTCACCTGTGAGGCCGCCAGTGCATTGAAAGTCATTGCCGCAAGCAACACCCCTACGACAGTAACCAACGCGCGAAAGCGCATACCTAACCCCATCAATTATTTGAATTCCAATGCCAAGGCGGCGCACCACGACTCGCCGCGCGCGCTCTGGGACAACAACTTCAGCTGACGTCCTTGCTTATGCGGGGTAATGGTAATGGTCAGGTCCGGCTTTGGCAAAAAGCCTGTGCCTTTATCTGGCCACTCGATCAGGCACAAGGCGTCCTCATCGAAGTAATCACGAATGCCCATGTATTCCAGTTCTTCCGGGTCCACCAGGCGATACAGGTCGAAGTGGAACGCTCGTACGTCACCGATTTCGTAGGGTTCTACCAAGGTGAACGTAGGGCTTTTCACAGCACCCGCGTGCCCCAACCCGCGAATGATGCCCCGGGACAAGGTGGTTTTTCCGGCGCCGAGATCGCCTTCCAGAAAGATCAGCCCTGAGCCTTGAGTGACCCGGGCAATACGGTTGCCCAAGGCGACCATGGCGTCTTCATCAGGCAGGAAAAGAACTACTTCAGACACGGCGATTGCTCCTCCAGCAACTGACGAATGGCAGGAATCAGGTCACTGGCGGCCAGCCCGCGACCGTAGGTACCCTGGCGATCTCCGGCAGTGGCATGCAGCCAGACCGCCAGGCAGGCGGCATCAAATGCCGGCATGCCTTGCGCCAGTAAAGCACCGACCAGGCCGGCCAACACATCGCCCAGGCCAGCGGTCGCCATCGCAGGATGGCCCTGATCGCAGCGGGCAACCCGACCGTCCGGGCTGGCGATCAAGCTGCCGGCGCCCTTGAGGATGGCCACCGCATTGAATTTCTGACTCAAGGCGCGCGCCACGTTAAGGCGGTCGGCCTGAACCTCGGCTGTCGAAATACCCATCAAGCGGGCCGCTTCGCCAGGATGCGGAGTGATCACGCAATTGGCCGGCAGGCTGACGCTGCCCGCCGCCAGCAGGTTCAAGGCATCGGCGTCCCAGACTTGCGGCTGCCTGGCATTGGCCGCTACCGACAGCAGGCTTTTGCCCCAGGAGACCTCGCCCAGGCCCGGGCCGATGACGATCACGGAAATCTTTTCCAGCAGGCCCATCAATTGATTGGCCGAGTGCACGCCCACCGTCATCACTTCCGGCAACCGCGCCAGCGCCGCACCGACGTGTTCGCTACGGGTCGCCAGGGAAACCATGCCGGCACCACTGCGCAGGGCACTTTCAGCACTGAGCAAGGCGGCGCCGCCAAAACCGCGGTCGCCGCCGATCAGCAATACATGGCCGAACTGGCCTTTATGGGCGTCCGGGGAACGCGCAGCGAGTTGCGGCAATTGGCCGGGCAACAGGTGCTGAACGTCGGGTATTTCGTGTTTTGTCTGCGGCATGCGTCTTCAAGCTCCGATGTCTGGCAGAATTATACGCATCTAACCTGCGGTTTCTCTTGTTCATGCCTGCTATTACCTACGACCTGCCCGCCCTCGCCCAATCGATCAAAGACTGGGGCCGCGAGCTGGGCTTTCAACAAGTGGGCATCAGCGGCCTCGACCTCGCCGAGCATGAACAGCACCTGCAACGCTGGCTCGACGCCGGCTACCACGGCGAAATGGACTACATGGGCGCCCACGGCAGCAAGCGCTCACACCCGGAGGAGCTGGTACCCGGCACCTTGCGCGTGGTCTCACTGCGCATGGACTACTTGCCGGGCGACACCCAAATGGCCCAACTGCTGGCCAAACCCGAAAAAGCCTACATCTCCCGCTACGCCCTGGGCCGCGACTACCACAAGCTGATCCGCAAGCGCGTGCAGCAACTGGCCGACCGCATCCAGGCGCAAATCGGCCCGTTCGGCTTCCGCGCCTTTGTCGACAGCGCCCCCGTGCTGGAAAAAGCCATCGCCGAGCAGGCCGGGCTGGGCTGGATCGGCAAGAACACCCTGGTACTCAATCGCAAGGCGGGCAGTTACTTCTTCCTGAGCGAGCTGTTTGTCGACCTGCCGTTGCCGGTCGACCCACCCCACGCCACCGAACATTGTGGCCGCTGCACCGCCTGCCTGGATATCTGCCCTACCAATGCCTTCGTCGGGCCCTACGTGCTGGACGCCCGGCGCTGCATTTCCTACCTGACCATCGAGCTGAAAAGCGCGATCCCCGAAGAACTGCGCCCACTGATCGGCAATCGGGTATTCGGCTGCGATGACTGTCAGATCGTTTGCCCGTGGAATCGTTTCGCGCGGCCTACCGACGAACGCGATTTCAAGCCACGGCACAACCTGGATAACGCAGAGCTCGCCGAGTTGTTTATGTGGGACGAGGACAAATTCCTCAGCAGCACCGAAGGTTCTCCCCTGCGCCGCGCCGGCTATGAGCGCTGGCTGCGCAACCTGGCGGTGGGCCTGGGCAATGCGCCATCAAGCATTCCGGTGCTGGAAGCGCTGAAGGCGCGTCGGGAATACCCCTCGGAACTGGTGCGCGAACATGTGGAATGGGCGCTGAACCAGCACGCCGAACGTCAGTGCACGTCGTCGTTGTAGACGAACTTGGGCATTTCCCAGTGAAAACGGATCGCCAGCAGGCGCAATAGAAAGCCGCTGAACAGCGTCAGCAGGATCGATTGCTCACTTGGCAGCTCAAGGTAGATGCACAGCATGTAGAACCAGGCGGCCAGGAACGACACGCTGGCGTACAGCTCGCGGCGGAAGATCAACGGAATGTCGTTGCAGAAGATATCCCGCAGGATGCCGCCGAATACCCCGGTGATCACACCGCTGACTGACGCCACCAGCATGCCGTGGCCCATTTCCAGGGCGGTCATGCTGCCGATCAGGGTGAAGGCCACCAGGCCCACGGCGTCCAACGCGAGGAACAGCGACCGCAGGTGGCGCATCAATGGAGCGATGAAGATGGTCACCAGGGCCGCGACGGAGGTCAGCACCAGGTACTCCGGGTGTTTGACCCAGGTCAGCGGGTAGTGGCCGAGCAACACGTCACGCACCGAACCGCCGCCCAGCGCCGTCACGCAGGCGATCAGCACCACACCGAACCAGTCCATCCCGCGCCGCCCGGCGGACAAGGCGCCCGTCATGGCTTCGGCGGTGATGGCGATGAGGTAGAGCATCAGCAGCATGGTGGCGATCCTTGCAAAGAGGCGCGCAGTCTAATCATTTGGTGATGGCACCAAAAGGGGGCGAGCGCTGAAGAGTTTAAAGCTCTTGCTGATGTGGCGAGAGAGCTTGCTCCCGCTGGACTGCGCAGCAGTCCCATTTTTCAGGGCCGCTTCGCAGCCCAGCGGGAGCAAGCTCCCTCGCCACAAAAACGCCTCACCACGACTCAAGTCAGAACCTGATGAAATGCTTGCGGTAATGCTGCAGCTCGGCAATCGACTCGCGAATATCGTCCAGCGCCAGGTGGGTGCTGCCCTTGTGGAAGCTGTCTTTGACTTCCGGCGCCCAGCGCGCGGCCAGCTCCTTCAAGGTCGACACGTCCAGGTTGCGGTAGTGGAAGTAGCTTTCCAGCGCCTTCATGTGGGTATAGAGAAAGCGGCGGTCCTGGCAAATGCTGTTGCCGCAGATTGGCGACTTGCCCTTGGGTACCCACTTTTCCAGGAAGGCGATGGTTTCGGCTTCAGCCTCGGCCATGCTCACGCGGCTGTCGCGCACACGCTGGGTCAGGCCCGAGTTGCCGTGGGTGCGGGTGTTCCACTCGTCCATGGTGGCCAGCACCGCGTCGCTGTGGTGAATGGCGATCACCGGACCTTCGGCCAAGGTGTTGAGGTTGCTGTCGGTGACAATGGTCGCCATCTCGATGATGACGTCGGTGTCAGGGTTCAGACCGGTCATTTCCAGATCGATCCAAATCAGGTTCTGTGGGTTTTGCATGTCGTGGTTCCTTGGCACCTTGGCGTAGCTGCGCAGTTTAGCAGGCAGGGCGTGCTAGACTCGCGACCGTTTCACCTAACCTTTGCATTATCGACACGGAACACCAATGGCCAAACGCCAGCTCAACCGTCGCCAAAACTGGCGCATCGAAAAGATTCAGGGCGAACGCGCTGCCCGCGCCGCCAAACGTGAATCCTCCGCCGTGGAAGCGCTTGAGGGCGGCGACCTGGGCCCCGAGCAAACGGGCCTGGTGATCGCGCACTTCGGTGTGCAGGTCGAAGTCGAGGCCACCGAAGGCGATCACGCCGGCCAGGTGTTCCGTTGCCACCTGCGCGCCAACCTGCCAGCGCTGGTGACCGGCGACAAGGTGGTATGGCGTGCCGGCAACCAGGGCATCGGCGTGATCGTCGCCCAGTTGCCGCGCACCACCGAACTGCGTCGCCCCGACAGCCGTGGCCAGCTCAAGCCGGTAGCGGCCAACGTCGACATGATCGTCATTGTCTTCGCGCCACTGCCCGAACCCCATGCCAACCTGATTGACCGCTACCTGGTAGCCGCCGAACACGCCGGCATTCGCCCGCTGTTGCTGCTGAACAAATTCGACCTGATCGACGAACAGAACGCCCCGGCGCTCAACGCGTTGCTGGCGGTGTACCGCACCCTCGGCTACCCGGTGCTGGAAGTCTCGGCGCATCACGGCAATGGCATGGAACAGTTACAGACTGAACTGGACGGGCGCATCAGCGTGTTCGTCGGCCAGTCGGGTGTGGGCAAGTCGTCTCTGGTCAACAGCCTGTTGCCGGAAGTCGAAACCCGTGTTGGCCCGCTGTCGGAGCTGTCCGGCCAGGGCACCCACACCACCACCACCGCGCGATTGTTCCACTTTCCGGGCGGCGGCGAGTTGATCGACTCCCCCGGCATCCGTGAATTCGGCCTGGGCCATGTGAGCCGTGCCGATGTTGAAGCGGGCTTTATCGAGTTCAACGACTTGATCGGCACCTGCCGCTTCCGTGACTGCAAACATGACCGCGAGCCGGGTTGCGCCCTGCTCAAGGCACTGGAAGACGGCCGCGTGCAGCAGCAGCGAATGAACAGCTATCGCTCGATCATCGCCAGCTTGCCCGAGACCAGCTATTAACATGTAGGAGCGAGCTTGCTCGCGAAAAGCTTGAGGGCGCCGCGTGCATTCAGAGAGCACGCGTCATCGTTAACGTCCATCGCGAGCAAGCTCGCTCCTACAGGATGTAGCAGATACAAAAAGGCCGCGATCATCGCGGCCTTTTTGTACCTGCTTACGAGCCAGTGGCTGGCTGAGTCGGATCCTTCACACCGCCATCGTCAAACAGGTTCAGCTTCTGCCGCAGCTCATGGGCTGGCAGCGGCTCCTGCTCCGGCGGCAGTGCGTTCGGGTCTGCCGGCACTTCGCCCGGCGCGCCTTCACCCTGGGTCGGTACCGGTGGCGTCGCAGGCGGGTCACCTTCAATTGCACGCTGGGCCTTTTTGGTCAGCACGACGATATCGATGCGTCGGTTGATCGGATTGAACGGATCCTTGGGATCAAACAGCTGCGAGGAAGCAAACCCCACCACCCGTGCCACTTGCGGGTCCGGATAGCTGCCGGCCACCAGTGCACGGCGCGCGGCATTGGCCCGGTTGGCCGAGAGCTCCCAGTTGCCGAAGTCGCCCTGGCCTGCATACGGCTTGGCGTCGGTGTGGCCGCTGATGCTGATCTTGTTCGGCACCGCCTTGATGGTGTCGGCCATGGCCAGCAGGATGTCTTCAAAGTACGGCTTCAAGCGTGCACTGCCGGAATCGAACATCGGCCGGTTGGCGGCGTCCGTGATCTGGATGCGCAAGCCATCCGGGGTGATCTCGAAGGAAATCTGGTCCTTGAACTTCAGCAGTTGCGGGTTTTCCTCAACCTTGGTTTGCAGTTCCTGCAGCAGCAATTCCAGGCGTTCCTGCTCGACCTGTTCGGCCATGCTCTCGACGGTGTCGCGCTCGATCGGGATCTTTTCCTGGGGCGAGTCGGTCTTGATTTCCGGGTTGATGGTGCGCTCTGGCGCCAGTTGCGGCGAACCACCGAGGTCGATCACAAAAGGCGTGCCGCTCTCGGAGAAACCGATGGGGTCCTTGAAGTAACCGGCGATGGCGATCTTCTGTTCCGGCGTGGCGGTGGACATCAGCCACAGCACCAGGAAGAACGCCATCATCGCCGTCGCAAAGTCGGCGAAGGCGATTTTCCAGGCGCCGCCATGGTGCCCCGCAGCGAAGCGCTTGACGCGCTTGATGATGATCGGCTGGTTGTTTTCCATGGCTTAGCGACCGCGAACCGCTTGTTCCAGCTCAGCGAAGCTTGGACGGTGCTTCGGATACAGAACCTTGCGCCCGAACTCCACCGCCAGCGATGGCGGCATGCCGGAAGCCGAAGCCACCAGGCAGGCCTTGATGGCTTCGTACAGATTCACTTCTTCCTTGGCATCGTGGGCCAGGGACGTGGCCAGCGGGCCGAAGAAACCGTAGGCCGCGAGAATACCGAAGAAGGTACCTACCAGTGCCGCACCTACGTGCATGCCGATGGCTTTCTGGTCGCCTTCACCGAGGGAGGCCATCGTCACCACGATCCCGAGCACCGCGGCAACAATACCGAAACCGGGCATGCCGTCGGCGATGCCGGTCACGGCATGGGATGGGTGCTCCAGCTCTTCCTTGAGGCTGAACAGTTCCATGTCGAACAGGCCTTCCAGCTCATGGGGCGCCATGTTGCCGGACGACATGATGCGCAGGTAATCACAGATGTAGGCGGTCATGCGCTCGTCTTTGAGCACGGCCGGGTACTTGGCGAAAATCGGGCTCGCCGCGGCGTCCTCGATGTCGCCTTCGATGGCCATCATGCCTTCGCGGCGGCTCTTGTTGAGGATCTCGTAGATCAGCCCCAACACTTCCAGGTAGAAGGTGTGGGAGAAGCGCGAGCTGAACATGCCCAGCGACTTCTTGATCACGTGCATCGTCATGTAGCCGGGGTTGGCCTGCAGGAATGCGCCGAACGCCGCACCGCCGATAATCAGCACTTCGAAAGGCTGGATCAGCGCCGCAATCTTGCCGTGGGAAAGGACGTATCCGCCGAGCACGCTCGCGATGACGACGATGATGCCGATAATTTTAGCCATAGGGGATGAGTACTTGCGCCGTCGGGTTCAGGGTCATATTCGCAAGAGTTGAAAACTCTTGTTCTACTTATCGGCAAATCTGCGCCAGACTATAGCCCGTTATGGCGAAAAACCAGTTCGGCCCGTCCCGGGCGTGTTGACCGCAAGTGATGATCGCGCCCCAATCATGGCAAATGAAACGACAGTCCCAACTCAAAAACCCGCCACCCTCGCCGCTTGGATAAAGCGCCTGGACGATGTGCTGTTGCCTGTTCCACAGGCGAGCCACGACCGGGTTTGCAAGGCCATCGGCGACAACCGCAGTTCGTTGCGGGATATTGCAGAGCTGATGCAGAACAGCCCGGCGCTGGTGCTGAGCGTGATGCGCGAGGCCAATAACCAGGCCCACGGCAGCCTCGCGGAGCCGGCAGAAAACCTCGAAGTGGCGATCAATCGCCTCGGCCTCAAGCGCACCGAGGAGCTGCTGCGGCGCCTGCCTTCCGTGCCGCTGAATGAAATCCCCGTGGCTCTGCGCCAGCTGCAGATGATCAGCCAGCACGCTTCGCAACAAGCCAGCGGCCTGTTCGCCAGCCGCCTGGCGCGGTTGTGGCAAGACATTCACTGGGGCAGCCTGCTGTTCCTTTCGCCGCTGTGGCCGATGGCGATTGCCTATCCCAAGCTGCTGGAAGAATGGGAGCTGCGGGTGATTCACAAGGGTGAATCGGCCCGCACAGTCGAACAGGAGCTGTTCGGCGTACGCCTGCTGGACCTGTGCCTGGGGTTGACCAACACCTGGCGCCTGCCGATCTGGGTATCCCAGGGTTATACGTTGCTGCTGACGGAACAACGCTTGCTGGTCAAGGCGCTGAGCATTGCCCGTGAAGACGAGCCGTTGCGCCAACAGCAGTTGCTGGATGCCGACCCGAACCTGCGTCGCTGGCTGAACCAGCCGGCCAACACTGTGCTGTTGGCCAACGGCCTGGCGCTGGCGGCGCAGGAGTCCTGGACCTGCCCGCACACCCAGCGCTGGCAATACCTCACTGCGCTTTACCTGCAACAACCGTTGGCCGAAGTGCAGCAACAGTCCCACCAACACGCGGCGATCAGCGCCCGCAGCACCCTGATGCGCGACCTGTGGCACCCGGCGCTGTCGTTGATCTGGCCATGGGATGTGCAGCGCGTTCACCACGGTTTGCTGCCGGCCCCCCCGCCCACCGCCGAGTCCCTGGCGATCTGGCGCAAGCGCTGCACCGAATTGCTCGTAGAGCCGAGCCGCTTTGCCAATGCCATGCACCTGACCACCTGCGCCAAGGAAGCCCTCGTGGCCTGCGGCATGCAACGGGTGATGCTGCTGATGGCGGACAAAACCTTGAGCACCTTGCGTGTGCATCAAGTCGACGGCCTGCCGAAGGACGCCGACCACATGAGCCTCGACGTGGCGCAAAGCACCCTGCTGCAACGCCTGCTGGCCAAGTCCGCCCAGGTGCGCCTCAACCCCGACAACCACGCCCAGTTCTCGGCACTGCTGCCGCCGGAACTGCGCCGCCTGTTCAAGGGCGAACACCTGCTGCTGCGCTCCCTGAGCTGCAATGGCCGGGTGGTGATGCTGATGGTGGCCGACCAGGGCGGCGGGCCGTTCTCGGAAACCACCGTGCAGGCCTTCGGCAAAACCGCCCAATGCATCGAAAAGGCCCTGCACAGCTTTACCAACCGCAGTGCCTGACGCTTGCGCTACAATCGCCCTCCCTTAGCGCCCAATTTTTATGCCCAGGAGACCTCACATGCCTGACTTCTCTGGCTTGCCGCTGGTCATCGAGGCCAGTGACCTGCTCGGTCGCCTCGATGCCGAACACCTGATCCTGGTGGACCTCACCAGCGCTGCGCGTTACGCCGAAGGGCATATCCCCGGCGCACGTTTCGTTGATCCAAAACGCACCCAACTGGGCCAGCCACCGGCGCCGGGCCTGCTGCCGGGCAAGTCCGATCTTGAAAAGCTGTTCGGCGAACTGGGCCACACCCCGGATGCCACCTACGTGGTGTATGACGACGAAGGCGGTGGCTGGGCCGGGCGATTCATCTGGATGCTCGACGTCATCGGCCACAAGAAGTACCACTACCTCGACGGCGGCCTGCTGGCGTGGCTGGAAGAAAAACACCCAGTGTCCACCGAGGTACCGGCCAGCGCCGGCGGCCCGGTCAGCCTGACGTTGCATGAAGAACCCACCGCCACCCGCGAATACCTGCAAAGCCGTCTCGGCGCTGCCGACCTCGGCATCTGGGACGCCCGTGGCCCGCTGGAATACTCCGGCGAGAAAGTCCTCGCGGCCAAGGGTGGACACATCCCGGGCGCGGTGAACTTCGAATGGACCGCCGGCATGGACAAGGCACGCCAACTGCGCATCCGCCGCGACATGCCGCAGATCCTCGAAGACCTCGGGCTGACCCGCGACAAAGAAATCATCACCCACTGCCAGACTCACCATCGTTCTGGCTTCACCTACCTGGTGGCCAAGGCGCTCGGTTATCCGCGAGTCAAAGGTTATGCCGGTTCCTGGGGCGAATGGGGCAACCACCCCGACACCCCCGTTGAGATTTAAGGTTTAAGGACAGTTAATGAAAAAGCAGTTGTTCATCCTCAGCCAGTATTTGCTGCCCCACCACCTGCTGTCGCGTCTGGCCGGTTGCATTGCCGAATGCCGCGTGCGCTGGTTCAAGAATGCGTTCACCAGCTGGTTTGCCAAGCGTTATCAAGTGGACATGTCCCAGGCCCTGGTTGAAGACGTGACCGCTTACGAGCACTTCAACGCCTTCTTCACCCGCGCACTGAAAGACGGTGCACGCCCGCTGGATCAGACCCCAGGCGCGGTGTTGAGCCCGGCCGATGGCGCGGTCAGCCAGTTGGGCCCGATTGAACATGGCCGGGTGTTCCAGGCCAAGGGCCACAGCTTCAGCGTGCTGGAATTGCTGGGCGGCGATGCGGCGGTGGCTGCGCCGTTCATGGGCGGCGATTTCGCCACTGTTTACCTGTCGCCGAAGGACTACCACCGGGTGCATATGCCATTGGCCGGCACCCTGCGGGAAATGGTTTATATCCCTGGCCGAATCTTCTCGGTGAACCAGACCACGGCCGAAAATGTGCCGGAGTTGTTTGCACGTAACGAGCGTGTTGCCTGCATTTTCGACACCGAACGTGGCCCGATGGCCGTGGTGCTGGTGGGTGCAATGATCGTGGCGTCGATTGAAACCGTATGGGCCGGCCTGGTTACACCGCCGAAGCGCGAACTGAAAACCTTCCGCTACGACGAAGCTGCCCGCGGGCCGATCCATCTGGAAAAAGGCGCGGAACTGGGACGTTTCAAGCTGGGTTCGACGGCGATCGTGCTGTTTGGGCCGGACCAGGTGACATGGTCGGCAGAAATGCGCGCGGGGACGCCGGTGCAGATGGGCCAGGGCATGGGTTTACCGAAAGCCTGACCTAGCGATCATTCCCACGCTCTGCGTGGGAATGCATCCCGGGACGCTCCGCGTCTCAACCTCAAAATCGGACGCGGAGCGTCCAGGGCGGCGTTCCCACGCAGAGCGTGGGAACGATCTTCAGAGCTGACCGTCGCGGTCGCGAAAGCCCAACAGGTACAACACGCCATCCAGCCCTAAAGTCGAAATCGCCTGCTTGGCCGATTGCTTGACCAGCGGCTTGGCCCGGAACGCCACACCCAACCCGGCAATCGCCAGCATCGGCAAGTCATTTGCCCCGTCGCCGACCGCAATGGTCTGCTCCAGACGCAACCCTTCCTTGTGTGCCAATTCCCGCAACAGGTCAGCCTTACGCTGTGCGTCGACAATCGGCTCCACGGCCACACCCGTCACCTTGCCGTCCACCACTTCCAGCTCGTTGGCGAACACATAGTCGATACCCAGCTTGGCCTGCAATTGCTTGGCGAAGTAGGTGAAACCGCCCGACAGGATCGCGGTCTTGTAGCCCAGGCGCTTGAGTTCGGCGAACAGGGTTTCGGCGCCTTCGGTCAGGCGCAGCGAGGCGCCGATGGAGTCCAGCACGCTGACGTCGAGGCCTTTGAGCAGCGCCAGGCGCTCCTTGAAGCTGGCTCGGAAATCCAGCTCACCAGCCATCGCACGCTCGGTAATTTCCGAAACCTGCTCACCTACACCGGCAGCCTTGGCCAATTCGTCGATGACTTCGGCTTCGATCAGCGTCGAGTCCATGTCGAACACCGCCAGGCGGCGATTGCGGCGGAACAGCGAGTCTTCCTGGAAGGCGATATCGACATTCAGCTCCTGGGCAACGCTCAGGAATTCGGCACGCAGGGCCTGGGGATCTGCCGGCTCACCGCGTACGGAGAACTCAATGCAGCCCTTGCCCTTGTCCGCCGGCGTGTCCAATGGCATGCGACCCGACAGACGGTCAATGTGGTCGATATTCAAACCGTACTGAGCCGTGATCGAACTGACACGCTGCAGTTGCTCGGCCGTCACCTTGCGAGTCAACAGCGTCACGATGTGGCGTTTTTTGCCCTGGCCGGCTACCCAGCTCTGGTAATCCTCTTCGGACACCGGGGTGAAACGCACCTGCTGATCGAGCTTATACGCCGTAAACAGGATGTCCTTGAGCACGGACGAGGCCTGCTCGGTGCTGGGAATTTCCACCAGGATGCCGAACGACAGCGTGTCGTGAATCACTGCCTGGCCGATGTCGAGAATGTTCACACCACCCTGGGCCAGAACACCGGTAATGGCTGCAGTGAGACCCGGACGGTCCTCACCTGTGATGTTAATCAGGACAATTTCGCGCAAAGCGCACCCCCGAGCTGGAAAAAAACCGCATTCTACCCACTTTCAGTGACCATCGGGCACAGCCAGCGCTTTGCCGGTCTTGGGCCTGTCGCTATACTGCGCGTCAACTTCACGGACTAAAGAGCCGAGCTTAAGTGAACCGGCCCACGCCAGTAAAAACCGATAACTTCTTCCTGCTGATCTTCCGGGCACTGCGTCACCGCCGTGTACCGATCGCATTACGCATCGCCAGCCATAACGTGATCCTGGTCGCCCTGGCCCTGGTCATCTACGCCTGCGTGATGGGTTTGCAGTTCAAGCAGGCCATGCACGAGCAAGCCGACGCTTTGGGCGAGAGCCTGACCACCCAGACCGCCACCTCGGCGACTGAGTTGTTGGTGTCCAACGACATCCTCAGCCTCAACGTGCTGCTCAACAACCTGACCAAGAACCCGCTGGTGGCCCACGCTGCTATCTATAGCGTGGACAACCGGATCATGGCCGAAGCCGGGCAACGTCCGAAAAACGGCCTGCTGGGTGAAGCCGAAGGCCTGTACCAGAGCAATATCACGTTTCAGGACGTGAAGGCCGGCCAACTGCGCATCAGCCTGGACATGCAACAGTTCCAGCAGCCGATGACCATCAGCCTGCAAAGCATGGGTATCTTGAGTGCGATCCTGCTGGCACTGTCCCTGGCCTTGAGCCTGCGCCTGGGCCGGCATATCTCCACGCCACTGATGCAACTGCGCATCTGGCTGCGGGATATCGATGAACACACCCCGGCCACCGACCGCCAGGACGAAATCGGCGACCTCGCCCGCCAACTGCACACCAGCTTCGCGCCGGAGCCCGTAGTGCCCGAGGTTGAACCCGAGCCCGAGTTCGACGACACCGACTACGAAGACGACGAGCCCGAGTTTGAAGTGCGCAACCTGCGGGACCCGAGCTTCGACGAGTCTGCGCCGGTAGCGGCCCAAAAGCCGGCGACCCGTCATGTGATCAAGGCAGAAGAAGACGAACTGGACGAAGAAGACCCGTTCGCCGATCTTCGCGATACTTCAGTGCCAACCGCTCCTGCTGTGCAGCCTGCTCCGGTGCGCAGCACCCAGCCCCAGCACAGCGCCGTATTGGCCGTGCAACTGGGCGCACAGGATCAACTGCGTCGCTTGCCGCGGGCACGCCTGACCGAGCTGCTGGAACGTTATCGTGACTGCCTCGACCAGGCGGCCTCGCTGTATCAGAGCGAACTGCACACCCTGAACGACGGCAGCACCTTGATGCTGTTCCACAGCGAAGACAGCGGCGAAGACTACCTGACCAACGCCATCTGCTGCGGTGAACTGCTGCGGGCCCTGGGCCATGCGCTGCAAATCGAAGTGGCCGACAGCGGCATCACCCTGCAACTGCAATTGGGCCTGACGGTGGGCGACGATCTGTATGGCATGAGCCAGATCGATCTGCTCCTGACCGAGATTGCCCAGGATGCGCTGGCCTTGTCGCAACACAGCCGCAACCTGCTGCTGGTGGAACGCAAGATCAGTGACGACGTGCTGATTCGCCAGCGTGCGCGGATCCGCCCGATTGCCAGCCCTGAAGGTGCGTGCTGTGTGGAGCGGTTGATGGAGCCTTACCCGTCGATGCTTGAGCGCCAGCTGGCGCGGATGCATGAGACGCGGGCGAAGAACTAAAGAACAACGCAAATCAATGTGGGAGCGGGCTTGCTCGCGAAAGCGGCCTGTCAGTCAGCCTAAGTATCGACTGATCCGCCGCC
>NZ_JBSVWQ010000077.1:0-26395 GCF_054071215.1 Pseudomonas sp. SDO5522_S412
AGTCAGCAGATTCATTAGCTGACCCACCGCTTTCGCGAGCAAGCCCGCTCCCACATTTATAGTTGTATTGCCAACTGGCTATTTGAGAACCGCTGCAATTCTGGGTAAAACACCCGAAAGTCCTCGCTCAACGGCTCGTACAGCGCTCGTAATTCCTGCATGGCATGGCCCAGTTCTTCGGGCCGTGTCAGGCGTCGGCCAATTCCTCGAAGTACCTGTTCCATCACCGCAAATTCGCGGTACGAACCCAGCCAGTCATCCGCCGCCATGTACGGCGCAATCTGCGCCAGCCGCCCCGGCAACGCCGGCTCTTCGGCGAGCACCCGGTAAACCTCAGAGGTAAATCGCTCCAGCGGCTGATCGGCATATAACGCCCAGTCCCGCGCCAGGCAGTGGTCGAAAAACACATCGAGGACAATCCCGGCATAGCGGCGCCGGGTCAGGGTGAAGCGCGACAGCGCCTGCCCGATCAGCGGATGACTGTCGGTGTAGCGATCGATTGAGCGATGCAACTGAATCGCCGACTCGATTTGCGGGCTGAATTGGCCTTGCAGGCGACCTTTAACAAAGTCGCCATACAAGCTGCCAAGCAATTGAGCAGGAAGTTGGCCGCCGAGGTGCAGATGTGCGAGATAATTCATGGCGCGCAGTCTAGCACTGCCGTCAACGTATCGTTATAACCCGATATACCGATTCAATCTGGTTTAAGACCAAAATCATATTGGTATATCGGGATACAACGATTTAAAGTTCGCCTCATCGCGATATAACGTTTTACAAAACCGAGCATCACTGCCATGTCCATCGACCTCGACGAAATAATAAAAGCCCTGGCGCACCCAGTACGGCGAGACATCCTCAACTGGCTGAAAGACCCGAAAGTGCAATTCCCCGAGCAGTTGCACAACCACGAATACGGCATTTGCGCCGGGCAGATCGACCAGCGCTGCGGGCTGTCTCAGTCCACCGTGTCGGCGCACCTGGCGAACCTGCAACGGGCGGGGCTGATCAGCAGCCAGAAGGCCGGCCAATGGCACTTTTTCAAACGCAATGAGGACGTGATCCAAGCCTTCCTCAAAGCGCTCACCGAAGAACTCAGCGCACCGCTGTAACAAGGACCCATCAATGCCTCTCTCGCTACTCATCCTGGCCTTAAGCGCCTTCGCCATCGGTACCACCGAGTTCGTCATCATGGGCCTGTTGCCCGATGTGGCGGCCGACCTCGGTGTATCGATTCCCGGCGCCGGCTGGCTGGTGACCGGCTACGCCCTGGGCGTGGCCATCGGTGCCCCCTTCATGGCACTGGCCACCGCCAAGCTGCCGCGCAAGGCCGCCCTGGTAGCGTTGATGGGCATCTTCATCATCGGCAACCTGCTCTGCGCCCTGGCCAGTGACTACAACGTGCTGATGTTTGCCCGTGTGGTCACCGCGCTGTGCCACGGTGCCTTCTTCGGTATCGGTTCGGTGGTCGCCGCCAACCTGGTGCCGGCCAACAAGCGTGCTTCGGCCGTGGCGCTGATGTTCACCGGCCTGACCCTGGCCAACGTGCTCGGCGTACCGCTGGGCACCGCGCTGGGTCAGGAAGCCGGCTGGCGCTCGACCTTCTGGGCCGTGACGGTGATTGGGGTGATCGCCCTGATCGGCCTGATCCGCTTCCTGCCGGCCAAGCGTGACGAGGAAAAACTCGACATGCGCGCCGAGCTCAGAGCACTCAAAGGCGCCGGCATCTGGCTGTCGCTGAGCATGACCGCGCTGTTCGCTGCGTCGATGTTCACCCTCTTCACCTACGTCGCGCCGCTGCTGGGGGACGTCACCGGTGTTTCGCCCAAAGGCGTGACCTGGACCCTGCTGCTGATCGGCCTGGGCCTGACCGTCGGCAACATCATCGGCGGCAAGCTGGCAGACAAGCGCCTGGCTGCCACCCTGATCGGCGTGTTCATCAGCATGGCAGTGGTGTCCACCGTACTGACCTGGACCAGCGTCGCCGTGATCCCGACTGAAATCACCCTGTTCCTCTGGGCCACCGCCTCGTTTGCCGCCGTACCGGCACTGCAAATCAACGTGGTGACCTTCGGCAAGGCCGCACCGAACCTGGTGTCCACCTTGAACATCGGCGCCTTCAACATCGGCAACGCCCTCGGCGCCTGGGTGGGCGGCAGCGTGATTGCCCACGGCTTCGGCCTGACCAGCGTGCCCCTGGCCGCTGCTGCACTGGCCGTGCTCGCGCTGCTGGTGACCCTGATTACTTTCCGTCAGACCGGCGATGCCGACCTGGCCCCCGCGACTAACTGATCAACTAAAGAGAAGGGTGTTATCCCATGACGACTATTTTCGATCCGATCAAACTGGGCGACCTGGAACTGTCGAACCGCATCATCATGGCGCCGCTGACCCGCTGCCGTGCCGACGCCGGTCGCGTGCCCAATGCGCTGATGGCTGAGTACTACGTCCAACGCGCTTCCGCCGGGCTGATCCTCAGCGAAGCCACCTCCGTAACGCCAATGGGCGTGGGTTACCCGGACACCCCGGGCATCTGGTCCAACGACCAGGTTCGCGGCTGGGCCAATGTGACCAAGGCCGTGCACGGTGCAGGCGGCAAGATCTTCCTGCAACTGTGGCACGTGGGCCGGATCTCCCACGAGTCGTACCTGGACGGTGAAACCCCGGTCGCGCCAAGTGCCATCCAGCCTAAAGGCCATGTCAGCCTGGTACGCCCACTGGCCGACTACCCAACGCCGCGCGCCCTGGAAATCGCCGAAATCGCCGACATCGTCGACGCCTACCGCGTAGGTGCCGAGAATGCCAAGGCCGCCGGTTTTGACGGCGTGGAAGTCCACGGCGCGAACGGCTACCTGCTCGACCAGTTCCTGCAAAGCAGCACCAACCAGCGCACCGACAACTACGGTGGCTCCCTGGAAAACCGCGCACGCTTGCTGCTCGAAGTCACTGACGCCGTGATTGAAGTCTGGGGCGCCGGCCGTGTAGGCGTGCACCTGGCACCGCGCGCCGACTCCCACGACATGGGCGACGCCAACCTGTCGGAAACCTTCACCTACGTCGCCAAAGAGCTGGGCAAGCGTGGCATCGCGTTCATCTGCTCCCGTGAAAAGGAAGCGGGCGACAGCCTCGGCCCACAACTGAAAGCCGCCTTCGGTGGCCCGTACATCGCCAACGAACGCTTCACCAAGGACAGCGCCAATGCGTGGCTGGCTTCGGGCAAGGCTGACGCCGTGGCATTCGGCGTGCCGTTCATCGCCAACCCGGACCTGCCGGCTCGCCTGAAGGCCGATGCACCGCTGAACGAAGCACATCCAGAGACTTTCTACGCCAAAGGCCCGGTCGGCTACATCGACTACCCGACCCTGGCACTCTGATCTGCTGAAACGAAAAAGCCCCGACTTGCGAGAGCCGGGGCTTTTTTATGGGCCGCAGGAAACATTCCTTCACAGCCTTGCAACAATATTGCTACAAAATACTTAGCCAACTACCTATCAACCGCCCGCCAGCCCGTATATAACGTCACCCCACAAAATCAGGGAAAAGCCTGATTGACCAGCCCCGGTGTTTATTGTTGACACAACTGGTCGCAATTACGCATTTTGTCTTAATTGCGCAGGCCAGGGCTCAAGCGCAGCATGTCCAACGCGATATCGACCCAGCGCTCTGCGTCCTGGGCCAACTGGAAACTGTCGGGCACCAGCAGCCACTGGCCGAGAATTCCGTCGATATAGGCGTGCATGCACACCGCGGCACGTACGGTGTCGAGATTCTCCGGAAGCTGCCCGCGATGGACCGCGTTACGCAAGGTCAGCCCGATGCGCAGGTTGCATTCGAGGCTGGCGGTCTGGCGCTGACGGCGCAGATCACACATTTCATCGGTGAATTCGCACTTATGAAACAAAATCTCATTGATGCGCCGGGTCTTCGGGTCCAGGGCCACTTGATGGAACAGATGAATCAGCAGCTTGCGCATGCAACCCAGCGGATCGACCTCGTCCTCGCTCTCACTGGCCCTGGCCAATTCATCCAGCGGCTCGTGCAGCGTATCGAGCATCGCCTGCACCAGATCGGCCTTGTTGCTGAAATGCCAGTAGATGGCACCACGTGTCACGCCTGCCAGCGCGGCAATATCCGCCAGCGTGGTACGCGCAACCCCGCGCTCGTAGAAGGCCTGCTCGGCCGCTTCAAGAATCTGGCTGCGCGTTTCCTGAGCTTCCTCTTTGGTACGACGAACCATGGCAGTAAAACCTCAATCAGGAGACTTGGGGTGATCGGTAACGCAGACTCAACCGCCGCTAACGACCATCTGAATAATTGTGGGACGACACCGTCAAGGGCGCCGAACGTACTAGAATCGAGGCTTTGGACGCTGCTTTGTCAACATTCCGCGAAGCCTGTCAAGAGTTTACAAACAACCATGAACGTAAGTATATTGCGTAGCAAGCTACTTATCCACTCAGTGCCTGTTTTTTACCCTTCCACACTTCTTGTGCGCACTCTGCGCGCCTGACCCGAGGATCTTCATGCAACTTAAGCCAGCTGTTACCGCCCTGGTTACTGCCGTCGCCCTGGCATCGCTGCTCAGCGGATGTAAAAAGGAAGAAGCGGCTCCGCCCGCTCAAACCCCTCAGGTCGGCGTGGTCACTATTCAACCTCAAGCCTTTACCCTGACATCCGAGCTGCCAGGCCGCACCACGGCCTACCGCATTGCCGAGGTTCGCCCTCAGGTCAACGGCATCATTCTCAAGCGTCTGTTCAAGGAAGGGGGCGACGTCAAGGAAGGCCAGCAGCTCTATCAGATCGATCCGTCGGTGTATGACGCCTCGCTGAAAAGCGCCCAGGCCAACCTCGCCCAGACCAAGTCGATTGCCGATCGCTACAAGCAGTTGGTCGATGAGCAGGCCGTCAGCCGCCAGGAATACGACACCGCCGTGTCCAACCGCATGACCTCTGAAGCCAACGTGCAAACGGCCCAGATCAACGTGCGCTACACCAAGGTGTTTGCCCCGATCTCCGGGCGTATCGGTCGCTCTTCGGTCACCGAAGGCGCGCTGGTCAGCAACGGCCAGACCGACGCCATGGCAGTGATCCAGCAACTGGACCCGATCTACGTCGACGTCACGCAGTCCTCCGCCGAGATGCTGAAACTGCGTCGCGACCTGGAAAGCGGCCAACTGGAAAAAGCCGGCGAAAACGCGGCCAAGGTCAAGCTGACCCTGGAAGACGGCACCGCCTACGGCGTGGAAGGCAAGCTGGAATTCTCCGAAGTCTCGGTCGACGAAACCACCGGTTCCGTGACCCTGCGGGCCGTGTTCCCGAACCCTGACCACACCCTGCTGCCGGGCATGTTCGTCCACGCGCAGTTGCAAGCCGGTGTGAACAGCAAGGCCATCCTGGCACCACAGCAAGGCGTGACCCGCGACCTGAAGGGCATCCCGACCGCGCTGGTGGTGAACAAGGACAACAAGGTCGAGCAACGTGTACTGGTGGCCAACCGCACTACCGGCGCCTACTGGCTGGTGGAAAAAGGCCTGAACGCCGGTGACCGTGTGATCACCGAAGGCCTGCAATTCATCAAGCCGGGCATCGAAGTCAAGGTCAAGGACGCTGATAACGCCAAACCCGCCGGTTCCGCTGCTGCTCCTGCTGCCGCTGCTGGTCAAGGGGAGTAATTCATGTCGAAATTTTTTATCGACCGTCCCATTTTCGCCTGGGTAATTGCCCTGGTGATCATGCTGGTCGGGGCACTGTCGATCCTGAAGTTGCCCATCAACCAGTACCCGGCCATCGCGCCAACCGCCATTGATATCCAGGTGACCTACCCGGGCGCGTCTGCACAAACCGTGCAGGACACCGTGGTGCAGGTGATCGAACAACAGCTCAACGGTATCGACAACCTGCGTTATGTCGCCTCGGACAGTAACTCCGACGGCAGCATGACCATCACGGCGACGTTCAACCAGGGTACCAACCCGGACATCGCCCAGGTTCAGGTACAGAACAAGCTCAACCTGGCGACCCCGCTGCTGCCACAAGAAGTACAGCAGCAGGGTATCCGCGTTACCAAATCGGTGAAGAACTTCCTGATGGTGATCGGTCTGGTGTCGGAAGACGGCAGCATGACCAAGGATGACCTTTCCAACTACATCGTTTCCAACATCCAGGACCCGATTTCCCGGACCGCCGGTGTGGGCGACTTCCAGGTGTTCGGTTCCCAGTACGCCATGCGTATCTGGCTCGACCCGGCCAAGCTGAACAACTACCAGCTGACGCCAGTGGATGTCAGCAACGCCATCCAGGCGCAGAACGTCCAGGTGGCCACCGGCCAACTCGGCGGCCTGCCTGCCCTGCCCGGCACTCAGTTGAACGCCACCATCATCGGCAAGACGCGTCTGCAAACCACTGAAGCGTTCGGCAATATCCTGATGAAGGTCAATACCGACGGTTCCCAGGTTCGCCTGGGTGACGTTTCGCGTATCGAACTGGGCGGCCAGAACTACAGCATCAGCGCACAGTTCAACGGCAAGCCGGCTTCCGGTATGGCGATCAAGCTGGCAGCCGGTGCCAACGCACTGGACACCGCCAAGGCGATTCGCGAAACGGTTGCGTCCCTCGAACCGTTCTTCCCGCCTGGCATGAAGGCTGTGGTGCCGTATGACACCACGCCGGTTGTGACCGAATCGATCTCCGGTGTGGTTCACACCCTGATCGAAGCGATCGTGCTGGTGTTCCTGGTGATGTTCCTGTTCCTGCAGAACTTCCGCGCCACCATCATCACCACCATGACCGTACCGGTGGTATTGCTGGGTACCTTCGGGATCCTCGCTGCGTTCGGCTTCACCATCAACACCCTGACCATGTTCGGCATGATCCTGGCCATCGGCTTGCTGGTAGACGATGCCATCGTTGTGGTGGAGAACGTCGAGCGGGTAATGGCCGAGGAGCACTTGTCGCCCAAGGAGGCGACGGTCAAGTCCATGGGCCAGATCCAGGGGGCCCTGGTGGGTATCGCCCTGGTGCTGTCGGCGGTATTGCTGCCAATGGCGTTCTTCGGTGGTTCCACCGGTGTGATCTACCGCCAGTTCTCCATCACTATCGTTTCGGCGATGGCGCTGTCGGTACTGGTTGCCCTGGTCTTCACCCCGGCCTTGTGCGCCACCATGCTCAAGCCGATTGACCCGGAAAAACACGGCCAACCCAAGCGCGGTTTCTTCGGCTGGTTCAACCGTACCTTCGACCGTGGCGTACTGAGCTACGAGCGCGGCGTCGGTAACATGATCAAGCACAAGTTCCCGGCGTTCGTGGTCTATGCCCTGATCCTTGCCGGCATGATCTGGATGTTCACCCGCATTCCAAGCGCGTTCCTCCCAGAGGAAGACCAGGGCGTGATCTTTGCCCAGGTACAAACGCCGGTGGGTTCTTCGGCTGAACGTACGCAGAAAGTCATCGACGATATGCGCGCCTACCTGTTGAACGACAAGGAAGGCGAGCCAGGCGAAGGCAAGGCTGTCAAATCGGTGTTTACCGTGAACGGCTTCAACTTCGCCGGTCGTGGCCAGAGCTCGGGCCTCGCGTTCGTGATGCTCAAGCCGTGGGACGAGCGTGACTCGAGCCAGTCGGTATTTGAGGTTGCCAAGCGTGCCCAGGGTTACTTCTTCGGGGCCTTCAAGGACGCCATGGTATTTGCCGTGGTGCCACCTTCGGTACTCGAACTGGGTAACGCCACCGGTTTCGACGTGTTCCTGCAAGACCAGGGCGGCGTCGGCCACCAGAAGCTGATGGATGCGCGTAACCAGTTCCTGGGTGCCGCGGCACAAAGCAAGATCCTGGCGGGCGTGCGCCCCAACGGCGTGAACGATGAGCCGCAGTACGAGCTGACCGTTGACGACGAGAAGGCCAGTGCCCAGGGCATCAGCCTGGCAGACATCCAGCAGACCCTGGCAATCGCCTTGGGTGGCAGCTACATCAACGACTTCATCGACCGTGGTCGTGTGAAGAAGGTGTATGTACAGGGTGACGCCGCCAGCCGGATGTCTCCGGAAGACCTGAGCAAATGGTACGTGCGCAGCACGTCCGGGAAGATGGTGCCGCTGTCGGCCATCTCTTCGGGCAAGTGGATCTTCGGTTCGCCGAAACTCTCGCGCTATAACGGTGTAGCGGCGATGGAAATCCTCGGTACCCCGGCACCTGGCTACAGTACCGGTGATGCGATGGCGGAAGTCGAACGCATTGCCAAGGACCTGCCGGCTGGCGTTGGTTACTCCTGGACTGGCCTGTCGTATGAAGAACGTCTGTCCGGCTCCCAGGCACCTGCGCTGTACGCCCTGTCGCTGCTGGTGGTGTTCCTCTGCCTCGCGGCACTGTACGAAAGCTGGTCGATCCCGATTGCGGTGATTCTGGTTGTACCGCTGGGTGTGATCGGTGCGTTGATCGCCACCAGCCTGCGGGGACTGTCCAACGACGTGTTCTTCCAGGTGGGCCTGTTGGTGACGGTGGGTCTGGCAGCGAAAAACGCCATCCTGATCGTGGAGTTCGCCAAGGAGCTCCACGAGCAGGGCAAAGGCATTGTCGAGTCGGCCATCGAGGCATCCCGCATGCGTCTGCGACCGATCATCATGACGTCCATGGCGTTCATGCTCGGCGTACTGCCCCTGGCAATTTCCACCGGTGCCGGCTCAGGTAGCCAGCACGCCATCGGTACGGGCGTAATTGGCGGTATGATCACCGCCACGGTCCTCGCGATCTTCTGGGTACCCCTGTTCTTCGCAACCGTGTCCTCCGCTGGCGAGCGTAAAAAGACTGAACCCAAGCAAACTCCTAAAGAGGCTGGCCAATGAGCAAGTCGCTACTTTCCTTAGCTGTCACGGCATTCGTGCTCAGTGGCTGCTCGCTGATCCCGGACTACCAGCGCCCTGAAGCGCCGGTAGCCGCGCAGTTCCCGCAGGGGCCGGCGTATTCGTCGGCCCAGGCGCCGGGCCAGGCAGCTGCCGAGCAGGGCTGGAAGCAGTTTTTCCATGACCCTGCCCTGCAACAGCTGATCCAGACCGCCCTGGTGAACAACCGCGACCTGCGTGTCGCGGCCCTGAACATCGATGCGTATGCCGCGCAGTACCAGATCCAGCGCGCCGACCTGTTCCCGGCGGTTTCGGCCACGGGCAGCGGCAGCCGTACGCGCACCCCGGCCAAGCTGTCGCAGACCGGCGAAGCGGGCATCACCAGCCAATACTCGGCGGGCCTCGGGATCAGTTCTTATGAGCTGGACCTGTTCGGCCGCGTACGCAGCCTGAGCGAACAAGCGCTGCAACAATACTTCGCGACCGAAGAAGCGCGTCGCACCACCCAGATCAGCCTGGTGGCCAGCGTGGCCAACGCCTACCTGACCTGGCAGGCCGACAAGGAGCTGCTCAAGCTCACCCAGGACACCCTGGGCGCGTACGAACAGAGCTTCAAACTGACCTCGCGCAGCAATGAAGTCGGCGTGGCTTCGGCCCTGGACCTGAGCCAGGCCCGTACCTCGGTGGAAAACGCCCGGGTTGCACTGGCGCGTTATACCCGCCAGGTGGCCCAGGACGAAAACAACCTGACCCTGCTGCTGGGTACCGGCCTGCCGGCGAACATCGTCAGCCGGCCATTGGCTGATGACCTGTTGAGCGAAGTACCGGCCGGCCTGCCATCGGACCTGCTGCAACGTCGTCCCGACATCCTGCAGGCCGAGTACAACCTCAAGGCGGCCAACGCCAACATCGGTGCGGCACGCGCTGCGTTCTTCCCGAGCATCACCCTGACCGCCAGCGCCGGCACCGCGAGCCCGACCCTGGGCGGCCTGTTCAAGGGCGGTTCGGGTACCTGGTCGTTTGCACCGCAGATCAACATCCCGATCTTCAACGCCGGCAGCCTGCGCGCCAGCCTGGATTACTCGAAAATCCAGAAAGAGATCAACGTCGCCAACTACGAGAAAGCCATCCAGACCGGCTTCCAGGAAGTCTCCGACGGCCTCGCCGCCCGTGAGACCTACAAGCAGCAACTGGACGCCCAACGTGGCTTCGTCGCGGCCAACCAGGATTACTACCGCCTGGCCGAGCGTCGCTACCGTATTGGTGTCGACAGCAACCTGACGTTCCTCGACGCCCAGCGCCAACTGTTCAGTGCCCAGCAATCGCTGATCACCGACCGCCTGGCGCAGCTCAACAGCGAGGTCAACCTGTACAAGGCCCTCGGTGGTGGCTGGAACGAACAGACCGCGAAGAACGAACCGTTGAAAGAAGAAGCACCGCCCTTGAAGTTGTTCTGATAGTGGCGCAGTAAACAAAAACCGCTTCCCGCCCAGGAAGCGGTTTTTTTACGCCCATGACTTTGCGTTCGATCATCGCCCACAACCCGCTCTCCCCCACTTTCATCGCCCCCGCACCGCCCCGCACCATGGCCGCCACCTGCATAACCCCAATAACAACAGGTCTGACACCATGAGCACTTTCGACCCGCGCCGGCTTTTGCTGGCAACCGCTGTCGCCAGCATTGCCCTCCCCGTTGTCGCTGAAGAACACGGCTTCCTGGAAGACGCCAGCGCCAACCTAAACCTGCGTAATTTCTTCTTCAACCGCAACTACACCAACCCCAGCAAGACCCAGGGCGGCGCACAGGAGTGGACGCAAAGCTTCATCCTCGACGCCAAATCCGGCTTCACCCAGGGCACCGTCGGTTTCGGCGTGGATGTACTGGGCCTGTACTCATTGAAGCTCGATGGCGGACGCGGCACGGGTGGCACCCAGCTGTTGCCGCTGGACCACGATGGCCGCCCGGCGGATGAATTCGGGCGTCTGGGCGTGGCGTTCAAGGCACGGGTTTCAAAGACAGAAGTGAAAGTCGGCGAATGGATGCCGGTGCTGCCGATCCTGCGTTCGGACGATGGCCGCTCGCTCCCGCAAACCCTGCGCGGCGGGCAAATCACCTCCAAGGAAATCGACGGCCTGACCCTGTACGGCGGCCAGTTCCGCGCCAACAGCCCACGGGACGACAGCAGCATGACCGACATGTCCATGTTCGGGAAAACCGCGTTCACCTCCGACCGCTTCAACTTCCAGGGCGGCGAATATGCCTTCAACGACAAACGCACCCAGATCGGTGTGTGGAACGCCCAACTCAAGGACATCTACAGCCAGCAATACCTCAACCTGATCCACAGCCAACCGGTGGGCGACTGGACCCTGGGCGCCAACCTCGGGTTCTTCTATGGCAAGGACGACGGCAGCGCCCGCGCCGGTGACCTCGACAACAAGACCTGGTCCGGACTGTTCTCGGCCCGATACGGCGGCAACACGTTCTACGTCGGCCTGCAAAAACTCACCGGCAACAGCGCCTGGATGCGCGTCAACGGCGCCAGCGGCGGCACCCTGGCCAACGACAGCTACAACGCCAGCTACGACAACGCCCAGGAAAAATCCTGGCAGGTACGCCATGACTATAACTTCGCCGCCCTGGGTATTCCGGGCCTCACGCTGATGAACCGCTACATCAGCGGCAGCAACGTACACAGCGGCACGGTGACCGATGGCAAGGAATGGGGACGGGAAAGTGAAGTGGCCTACGTGGTGCAGAGCGGAGCGCTGAAGAATCTCAATGTGCGCTGGCGTAACTCCAGCATGCGCCGGGACTACAATAACAACGAGTTTGATGAAAACCGGTTGATCGTCAGTTACCCGATAAGCCTGCTGTAAAGCCTCGACAGTCTTGTTGTATGGTGCGCGCGTGTCATGGATGACCCGCCCCAGCAGCCAATGTCATTCGAGTCCGCCATGAAACACTTCGCCACCGTATCGGCCGCACTAGCCCTGGCCCTGAGCCTCAGCGGTTGCATCGGCCCGCCTCTGGCGCTGACACCGCAAACCGAACAACGCCTGAAAACCGAGGCGCCAATCCGTTTTTTGCTGACCTTCGATGACGGCCCCAGCGCCTCGGGCTTCATGAACCCCAGCCGTTCGGTGATGGCGGACCTGGCGAACAACCCGATACAGCCGGGGATCAAGGCGGTGTTCTTCCTGCAGACCGAGGCGCCCCGCTCCGGCGGCAACCCCCGGGGCTACAAGACCATGGAGCGCGAATACGCGGCCGGCCATATCCTGGGCTTCCACACCGCGACCCCGTGGCACAGCAACCATCGCTTGCAGAATCCGGCTGAACTGGAGCACTACCTCAGCCTGGGTTCGTCGACCCTCACCTCCATCACCGGCCAACCGCCCACACTGGTACGCCCGCCGTTCTGGAACTATGACAAGCGCACCTTCGCCGCCTATCAGCAACACGGCATGCATGTGTTGCTGACCGACCTGAGTGCAAACGATGGGGTGATCTGGGTGTTCAACGGCAGCCCGCGTCGACGGGAAAACCTGATACGCCAACTCTCGGTGGTGCGCGAGCGCATCGCCAAAGGCGAATTACCGACGGTGGACGGCGTGATCCCGGTGGTGGTGACCTTCCACGATATCAACCGCTACACCGCCTGGCACTTGAAGGAATACCTGCAAATCCTGCTGGACAGCGCCCATATCAATGGCGTGCCCCTCGCCACACAGCCTTTCTACACCGACCGGGCAACCTTGCAGCGAGCCGCCATGGCCCGCACGGTAAAAAGCGCCGACGAAGTGGTGCACCTGCCCGGTGTGTGGAATTGGGTGTGGGACGCTGACTCGCACTAGGCGCGCGACTCTACCCCCAACTCATCCCACACCGACTCGGCCAAGTGAAACGTCGCATTCGCCGCCGGAATCCCGCAATAGATCGCGCTCTGCATCAGCACTTCCTTGATCTCGGCGCGGGTCACACCGTTGCTCGCGGCGGCGCGCAGGTGCAGCTTCAGCTCTTCGCTGCGGTTCATGCCGATGAGCATGGCGATGGTGATCAGGCTGCGGGTATGCCGCGGCAGCCCCGGGCGGGTCCAGATATCACCCCAGGCGTGGCGGGTGATCATTTCCTGGAACTCGCTGTTGAACTCGGTCAGGGCGTTGAGGCTGCGGTCGACGTGGGCGTCGCCCAGCACTTCGCGGCGCACTTGCAAGCCTTCGGCATAACGTTGTTTCTCGTCCACAAAACGCTCCTCATGCAACGGTGACGACAGGCACATACCTGTGGCGAGGGAGCTTGCTCCCGTTGGGTCGCGCAGCGACCCCAGTGAGGCCGCTGCAGGGTTTTACAAATAGTTGGGTTGCGGCTGCTCAGGGGCTGCTACGCAGCCCAACGGGAGCAAGCTCCCTCGCCACAGGGTTCAGCGATACTCAGCGCGATAGCAGAAATTCCAGCACACGGTCGCTGAACGCCGCACCGGCTTGCACGTTGGACAAGTGCGCGGCATAGAACTCGGCATACTCGGCGCCCTGCACATGCGCCTGGATAAAGTGCCCACCCGCCGGCGGCGTCACCGCATCTTCGCTGCCTGCGATCACCAGGGTCGGCACCTTGATCGACGCCAGTTGCTCGCGGAAATCCGCGTCGCGCACGGCCGCGCAGTTTGCGGCATAACCCTGGGGATCAGTCGCCGCCAGCATATCGGTGGTCAGCTTGGCCTGGTCAGGATGAGCCTCGGCGAAGTCGGCGGTGAACCAGCGGGCAATTGACGCATCACGCAGGGCAACCATCGCGGCCGCACCGTCGCGCAGGACCATCTCGATGCGTGGGTTCCAGATCTCGGGCGTGCCGATCTTCGCGGCGGTGTTGCACACCACCAGCCGGCGCAAACGCTCACCCGCGTTGATCCCCAGCCACTGGCCGATCAGGCCGCCCATGGACAACCCGCAGAAATGCGCGCGCTCGATCTGCAACGCATCCAGCAGCGCCAACACGTCACGGCCCAACTGCTCGATGCTGTAGGGGCCTTCGGTGACCAGCGACTTGCCATGGCCCCGGGTGTCGAAACGCAGCACCCGGAAGTACTGGGTGAACGCCTCGATCTGGATGTCCCACATATGCAGGTCGGTGCCCAGGGAGTTGGACAGCACCAGTACCGGTGCATCTTCGGGGCCATCGAGTTGGTAGTTCAGTTCGCCATCGGCGAGTTGTACAAATCCCACAGCAGCCTCCTCAGGCAGTCAAAGCAAAATGTTCGGCCACGGCCCGGGTGACCCAGGTGTGCGCCTGGCCCAGGTAGTGCGCCGGGTCCAGCAGGCGATCGAGTTCGGCCGCCGAAAGCTCGGCAGTCACTTGGGGTTCATCCCCCAGCACCGCCCGCAGGTGGCGCCCGTCGGCGACGGCGCGTTTGCAGCATTGTTCCAGCAGATGGTGCGCGGTTTCGCGGCCCAGGCGCTGGGCGAGGACGATGCTGACCGCTTCGGCCAGTACCAGGCCCTGGGTCAGATCAAGGTTTTGGACCATGCGCCGGGGGTCGACTTCCAGGCCTTCGCTGACCAGCAGCGCCTGATGCAATGCACCGGATACCAGCCGGCAAATCTCCGGCAGGGTTTCCCATTCGGCGTGCCACAGGCCCAGGCTGCGTTCGTGTTCCTGGGGCATCGCGCTGAACATCGTTGCCACCAGGCCGGGCACTCGCGTGGCAGCGCTGATCAGCACGGCAGCGCCCACCGGGTTGCGCTTGTGGGGCATGGTCGAAGAGCCGCCCTTGCCGGGGGCCGACGGCTCAAACACTTCCGCCGCTTCGGTCTGCATCAGCAGGCTGATGTCGCGACCCAGCTTGCCGAGGCTGCCGGCGATCAAACCGAGCACCGAGGCAAACTCCACCAGGCGGTCGCGCTGGGTGTGCCAGGGTTGCTCCGGCAGGCCCAGCTGCAACTCGGCGGCCAGTGCTTGCGCCACCGGCATCGCCTGTTCGCCGAGGGCCGCCAGGGTTCCGGAAGCACCGCCAAATTGCAGCACCAGCAAACGCGGCTTCAGCTCACTGAGGCGCTGCCGGTTGCGGGTGACTGCGCCGAGCCAACCGGCGATCTTCATGCCCAGCGTGACCGGCGTTGCATGCTGCAGCCAGGTCCGGCCCGCCAAAGGAGTTGTCCCGTAACGCTGGGCCTGGGCGGCAAGAATGTCTCCCAACCGCGCCAGATCATGTTCGATCAGCTCGACTGCGCTGCGCAGTTGCAGCACCAGGCCGGTGTCCATCACATCCTGGCTGGTAGCGCCCAGATGCACATAACGTTCGGCGCCGGCATCTTCGCTGGCGATCAACTTGCCGAGGGCCTTGACCAACGGAATCGCAGAGTTGCCTGCGGTGGCGATGGCGTCGCCGAGGGCATCTACGTCGTAGAGAGAAGCCAGGCACGCCTGGGCAATGGGCGCGACGGCCGCTTGCGGGATCAACCCGACCTGAGCCTCGGCCCGGGCCAGCGCCGCTTCGAAATCCAGCATGCCCTGCAAACGCCCCTGGTCGCAGAACACTTCGGCCATGCCGTTGGCGGTGAAGTAGGCGTCGAACAGTTGGTTGCTCGTGCGCATCGTCATAACACATCCCTAGGTGGCGCATACCCGGCAACGGGCATGCGCCAGCCGGTTACAGATCGTGGTGCAAATACGCCGCCTCTTTGGGCAGGCGCAAGCTGAACAGGAACGCCACCGCCATCATCGCCGTGACGTACCAGTAGAAGGTGTTCTCCATGCCCATGGACTTGAGCCCCAAGGCCACATATTCCGCCGAACCGCCGAAGATCGCGTTCGCCACCGCATACGCCAGGCCCACGCCCAGTGCGCGTACTTGTGGCGGGAACATTTCGGCTTTCACCAGGCCGCTGATGGAGGTGTAGAAGCTCACGATGGCCAGGGCCAGGGTGATCAGCACAAAAGCCAGGAACGGGCTGCTGACGGTTTTCAGGGTCAACAGGATTGGTACAGTGCACAGCGTGCCCAGGGCGCCGAACCACAGCATCGAGTTACGGCGGCCAATCTTGTCCGCCAGCATGCCGAACACCGGCTGCATGCACATGTAGAAGAACAGCGCGCCGGTCATGATGTAGCTGGCGGTCTTGGCGTGCATCCCGGCGGTGTTCACCAGGTACTTCTGCATGTAGGTGGTGAACGTGTAGAAAATCAGCGAGCCGCCGGCGGTGTAGCCGAGCACGGTGATAAACGCCGCCTTGTGATCGCGGAACAGCGCGGCAATGCTGCCGGCGTCCTTGTCTTCACGCATTTCCTTGCTGGTGGTTTCTTTCAGGGTGCGACGCAGCAACAGCGAGATCACCGCCGCAATGGCGCCGATCACGAACGGAATGCGCCAGCCCCAGGCCCGCAGTTCTTCTTCGGTGAGGATCTGTTGCAGGATCACCACCACCAACACCGCCAGCAGTTGCCCGCCGATCAGGGTCACGTACTGGAACGAGGCGAAGAACCCGCGCTGGCCCTTGAGGGCGACTTCACTCATGTAGGTGGCAGTGGTGCCGTATTCGCCGCCTACCGACAGGCCTTGGAACAACCGGGCGACCAACAGCAGGGCCGGGGCCCAGGCGCCGATGTCTTTGTAGGTGGGCAAAAAGGCGATGACCAGGGAACCGGCGCACATCATCAGCACCGAGATCATCATCGAATTCTTGCGACCGTGTTTATCCGCCACCCGGCCGAACAGCCAGCCGCCGATAGGGCGCATCAGGAAGCCGGCGGCGAACACGCCGGCGGTGTTCAGCAGTTGCACGGTGGGGTCGTCCGACGGGAAAAACGCCGGGGCGAAATAGATGGCGCAGAAGGCATAGACGTAGAAGTCGAACCATTCGACGAGGTTGCCGGAAGAGGCACCGACAATCGCAAAAATCCTTTTGCTGCGTTCTTCTCCGGTGTAGTGGCTGGTTTTTGTTGTCATGTTTTTTCACTCAGTGGGAACGGTTATAGCCTAGACATACTTTGCAACAACCATGTTCCGCAAGCAGACTTTTGGATATTTGTTGCCTGGGCCGGCCTCATCGCGGGCAAGCCCGGCTCCCACATTTGGAATGCATTCCCCTGTGGGAGCTGGCTTGCCTGCGATAGATCCGCAACCCACTCAATAATCGAAGAACACCGTCTCTTCGTCTGTGCCCTGCAAAATCACATTCCACTGATACACACCCGCCGCATCCGCCTTGGCGATCAACGTGCGGCGGCGCTCCTGCGGCACACACGCCAGCAGCGCGTCATCCCCATTCGCCGCTTCACCGTCAAAGTAAATCCGCGTCAGCAGGTGCTTCACCAGCCCACGGGCAAACACCAGCACCACCAGGTGCGGCGCCTGGGTCGTGCCCTTCAACCCCGGCACACTGCCCGGCTTGATGGTGGTAAAGCGAAAACGCCCTTCAGCGTCCACCGGCACCCGGCCGAAGCCTTCGAAGTTCGGGTCCACCGGTTTGTCCTGCTCATCCTCGGGATGGTCGTACTTGCCGGCCGCATTGGCCTGCCAGACTTCCAGCATGGCGTCGTTGACCACATCGCCATTGCCATCCACCACCTGCCCGGTGATCGCCACGCGCTCGCCGAGGGTGGCCGCAACGGTCAGGTCTTCGCGGTTCAGCCAGGTCAGGCCGATGTGGTAATACGGCCCGACGGTGTGGGAAGTAGTCGCGTTGAGGCTCATCTCATTTCTCCATCGGCGTGGCGTCGCGGCCGCGCAGGACGATGTCCCAGCGGTAGCCGAGGGCATAGTGCGGAATGGTTTTTTCCAGATCGAACGAGGCGATCAGGCGTTCCTTGGCGGACGTGTCCGGGACGCAGTTGTAGATCGGGTCATAGGCCAGCAGCGGGTCACCGGGGAAATACATCTGCGTCACCAACCGCGTCAGCACACTCGGGCCGAACAGCGAGAAGTGGATGTGCGCCGGGCGCCACGCGTTGTGGTGATTGCCCCACGGGTAGGCGCCGGGCTTGATGGTCTGGAACTGGTACCAGCCGTCGGCGTCGGTGACGGTACGCCCGGTGCCGGTGAAATTCGGGTCCAGCGGTGCGTCGTGCTGGTCGCGCTTGTGGTTGTAGCGGCCGGCAGCGTTGGCCTGCCAGATTTCCACGAGGATGCCGGGAACGGGCAGGCCGTTTTCATCCAGCACGCGCCCATGAATGATGATGCGTTCGCCCTGGGGCTCGCCTTCGTGCTGGGCGGTCAGGTCGTTGTCCTTCTCGTTGACGCGCTCGGCGCCGATGGTCGGGCCGGTGATTTCCGACAAGGAATGGGGCAGGAACACCAACGGCTTGGACGGCGAACGCAGGTTCGTCGACTGGTAGGCCGGGTGCAGGTAATCAGGCTGAGTACCCGCTTGCGGGCGCCGGTATCCGGGCTTGTCACTCATGGAGCAATCCTCTTTATTCTTGTGGGTCTCAAACGCGTTCGATCGCCAGGGCCAGGCCTTGGCCCACACCGACGCACATCGTCGCCAGGCCTTTGCTGCCACCGTTTTTTTCCAGCTGATGCAGCGCGGTCAGTACCAGGCGCGCACCGCTCATGCCCAGCGGATGGCCAAGGGCAATCGCGCCGCCGTTCGGGTTGACCTGCGGTGCGTCGTCGGCAATCCCCAGCTCGCGCAGCACGGCCAGGCCCTGGCTGGCGAAGGCTTCGTTGAGTTCGATCACATCGAAATCAGTTACCGCCAGGCCCAGGCGCTCCACCAGTTTGCGCACCGCCGGCACCGGGCCGATGCCCATCACACGCGGCGCCACACCTGCGCTGGCCATGCCCAGCACCCGGGCGCGGGCGGTCAGGCCGTGTTTTTTGACGGCTTCAGCAGAGGCCAGAATCAGCGCGGCGGCACCATCGTTCACACCAGAGGCGTTGCCTGCGGTGACGGTCTTGTCCGGGCCGTTGACCGGCTTGAGTTTGGCCAGGGCTTCCAGGGTGGTATCGGCCCGTGGATGCTCGTCGTGCTCGACCACGGTTTCGCCTTTTTTGTGGGCGACACGCACCGGTACGATTTCTTCGGCGAAGAAACCGGCGGCCTGTGCAGCGGCCGTACGTTGCTGGCTGCGCAGGGCGAAGGCGTCCTGGTCGGCGCGGGAGACTTTATAGTCGTCGGCCACGTTGTCAGCGGTTTGCGGCATCGGGTCGACGCCGTACTGGGCCTTCATCAACGGATTGATAAAGCGCCAGCCGATGGTGGTGTCTTCCAGCTTCATGTTGCGCGAGAACGCCGCATCGGCCTTGCCCATCACGAACGGCGCGCGGGACATCGACTCGACGCCACCGGCAATCGCCAGTTCCATCTCGCCGCTGGCGATGGCGCGGAAGGCCGTGCCGATCGCGTCCATGCCCGAAGCGCACAGGCGGTTCAGGGTGACGCCGGGAATGCTCTCCGGAAGGCCCGCCAACAATGCCGCCATGCGCGCCACGTTGCGGTTGTCTTCGCCGGCCTGGTTGGCGCAGCCGAGGAACACTTCGTCCACCGCGCTCCAGTCCACCGATGGGTTGCGTTCCATCAGCGCCTTGATCGGCAGTGCCGCCAGGTCATCGGCGCGCACGGTGGACAAGCCACCGCCAAAACGGCCGATAGGGGTACGAATGGCGTCACAGATAAATACGTCGCGCATCAGGCTTCTCCGGGGGCTTGGCCGTGGGCGGCAGCGGTGCGTGCCTCAAGGTCGCGCAGGGCAGTCAGTTCAATCTCGGTGGGTTCGGCGCTGGTGGTCACCTGGTCGGCAAAACGAATCGCCCAACCGGTGGCGGCCACTACTTGCTCACGGGTCACGCCGGGGTGCAGGGCGGTGACGACAAATTCGTGGCTGCCCTCCTCCGGCTCCATGATGCACAGGTCGGTAATAATCCCTACAGGACCGGCGCCTGGCAGACCCAGGCGTTTGCGCGAGTCACCGCCTTCGCCGTGGCCGACCGAAGTGATGAAGTCCAGCTTGTCGACAAACGAGCGGGCCGACTGCTTGAGGATGATCAGCACGCTCTTCGCGGAGCCGGCGATCTCCGGTGCGCCACCGGCACCTGGCAGGCGCACTTTGGGCTGGTGGTAGTCACCGACCACGGTGGTGTTGATATTGCCGAAACGGTCGACCTGGGCCGCGCCGAGGAAGCCGACGTCAATGCGCCCGCCCTGCAGCCAGTAGCGAAAAATCTCACCGGTCGGCACCACGGTGTCAGCGGTTTCAGCCAGCTCGCCGTCACCGATGGACAGCGGCAGCACCGAAGGCTTGGCGCCAATCGGGCCGGACTCGTAAATCAGCACCACATCCGGCGACGATGTCAGGCGCGCCAGGTTGGCAGCCTTGGAGGGAAGGCCGATGCCGACGAAGCACACCGAACCGTTCTTCAGGCGGCGCGCGGCGGCGACGGTCATCATTTCGTTGGTCGAGTAAGCCATTATTTGGCCTCCTGCGCGGTGGCCAGCTTGGCCTGGAATTCACTGAAATTAGCGGTGCCGTGGATGTATTCGTTGATCCACGCAGTAAACGTCTCACGGTCCCGGGCGATGGGGTCCCAGGCCTGGTAGAAACGGTTGTCACGCTCGGTGTAACCGTGGGCGTAGGACGGATGCGCGCCACCCGGCACATGGCACACGGCAGTCAGGGCCCAGGTCGGCAGCACGCAGGCGTTCATCGGCGCGTTGAGGTCGTCGACGATTTCTTCAACGGTAACGATGCAGCGCTTGGCCGCCAGGGCCGCTTCCTTCTGCACCCCGAGGATGCCCCACAGCAGCACGTTGCCCTTGCGGTCAGCCTTTTGCGCGTGGATCACGGTGATGTCCGGGCGCACCGACGGCACGGCCGCCAGCACTTCACCGGTGAAGGGGCAGGTCACGGTCTTGATCAGCGGGTTGACCTTGGGCAGGTCGGAACCGGCGTAGGCGCGCAACACCGCGAATGGCAGGCCGGAGGCACCGGCGACGTAGGCATTGGCCAGGTCGGCGTGGCTGTGCTCTTCGATCTCCAGCGGTTGCGGCCATTGCTTTTCAACGGCGTCCCGCAGGCGATGCAGTGAACCCACGCCCGGGTTGCCGCCCCAGGAGAAAATCAGCTTGCGTGCACAGCCGGCGCCGATCAACTGGTCGTAGATCAGGTCAGGCGTCATGCGCACCAGCGTCAGGTCTTTCTTGCCCTGACGAATGATTTCATGACCTGCCGCCGTAGGAATCAGGTGAGTAAAGCCTTCGAGTGCAACGGTGTCGCCGTCATTCACGAACTGCGTTACCGCATCAGCCAGCGAAAGGATTTCAGCCATGGGGTGGGCTCCCGGTATCGATCGAAAAAGGCGCTGGAGGCAGCGCCGAAGTGCTTGAAGATTAAGCCGGGGGTCGGGGCCAAACAATCCGATAATCGACTGAGTGTTCGATTATCGAACGGATTGTTGTCTTGCTATCGGTCCGTTTCAGGTAGCGTCGGCATGGCTGACCATGCCCTTGATCACCACCGCGGTGGTGGCCAATGCCGCCGGGATCACCAAGGCGGTCAGCACCTGTTCGAAGTTCCAGCCCAGGCCCAACAAGGTCGCGCCCATCCACGCCCCGAGGATCGCGCCGAAGCGGCCGATGCCGAGCATCCACGACACGCCCGTGGCGCGGCCCTGGGTCGGGTAGAAACGTGCGGCCAGCGACGGCATCGCCGACTGCGCACCGTTGACACACATGCCGGCAATCAACACCAGAGTCGCCAGCAGCGTGATATTGCCCAGGCTCTGCCCCACCGCGTAGGCAAACACCCCGGCCAGCAGGTAGAAGGTACCGATGACCTTGTGGGGATTGAACCGGTCCATCGCCCAGCCCACGCCGACCGCACTCAATACGCCGCCAAACTGGAACAACGCACCGATAAACGCGGCCTGTTCCATGCTGGCGCCGCTGTCGCGCATCAGGGTCGGCAGCCAACTGGTCAGCAGGTAAACAATCACCAGGCCCATGAAATACGTCAGCCACAACAGCAAGGTGCCGGCGCTGTAGGTGCCGGAGAAGATCACCGCGAACACGTTGCGCGCCTTGACGGTTTTCTGTTCGGGCACGCTGAAGCTCGAGGCCTGGGCGACGATGCCCGGCTCGATAGGCGCCAGGGTCTTGCGCACCTTGTCGGTGCCGCGATTGCGCACCACCAGGTAACGCGCCGACTCCGGCAGCCAGAACAGCAGCACCACCGCGAGGATCAGCGGCAACAGGCCGCCGATCATCAGCAGGCTGTGCCAGCCATACGCCGGGATCAGCTTGGCCGAGATAAACCCGCCACCGGCCATGCCCAGGTTGAAGCCGCAGAACATGCTGGTCACCAGCAGCGACTTATGGCGTTCCGGGGTGTATTCGGAGAGCAGTGTCGTGGCGTTCGGCATGCCGGCGCCCAGGCCGAGACCGGTGAGGAAGCGCAGGATCAGCAGTTGATCGACGTTGCTGCTGTAGGCCGAGGCCAGGCTGAAGGCCCCAAACACCAGCACCGCCCCCACCAGCACCACCTTGCGCCCGAAGCGGTCGGCGAGTGGGCCGGAGCCCAGGGCGCCGAAGACCATGCCGATCAACGCGGCGCTCATCACCGGGCCGAGGCTGGCGCGGTCGATGCCCCAGTCCTGGGACAGCGCCGGGGCGATAAAGCCCATGGCGGCGGTGTCGAGGCCGTCGAGGAAGACGATGAGAAAACACAGGATCACCACTCGCCACTGATACCGCGACAGCGGCTGGGCGTTGATGAAGGACTGAACGTCCAGGCAAGTACCGACAGCAGGTGAAGGCTGATTCATTATTTTTATTTCCACACCGATGGGCGGGCGAACGACCTTGAGTCGTCATTATTATTGGGGCGGCGCCTTGAAGCGCTGCCGCACATTAATAAGCCTTGGGAAACACCGTCAATTCATCCAGCCGGGATCTGTGCGGTCACCGAACAGCTTACGCAAACAGCTGCGCACTCAGCTCCTGGCTGGCACTGAGCATGCTCGGCAGGAAACGCTGCTCCAGCTCGCTGCGGCTGACCCGCCCGGCATGGGTGCTGACGTTCAGTGCCGCCAGGACCTGGCCCGAAGCGTCGTACACCGGCACGGCGATGGAACGCAGCCCTTGCTCCAGTTCCTGGTCGACAATGCACCAGCCCTGCTGCCGCACTTCCTGCAGGCATTCGAGCAAGGCTTGCGGGGTGGTGAGGGTGCGGCTGGTCTTGGTTTGCAGGTCGGCGTGGTCGAGGTAGTCCTGCAGCGAGGCGTCATCCAGCGCCGCCAGCAGGATACGGCCCATGGAGGTGCAGTAGGCCGGGAGACGGCCGCCCACGGAAAGGTCGACGGAAATCAGGCGTTGGGTGGTGGCGGAGCGGGCAATGTAGAGGATGTCATCACCTTCCAGGGTTGCCATGTTGCACGCCTCGTGGAGCTGCTCGCTCATGCGGTCCAGGTAAGGCTGCGCCGAAACGGCCAGGGGCGTGGACGACAGGTAAGCGTGGCCGAGGGTCAGCACCTTGGGCAACAGCGAATAGGTACGCCCGTCGGTGGTGGCGTAGCCGAGTTTGATCAGGGTATGCAGGCAACGGCGTACGGCAGCGCGGGGGATTTCCGTGCGGTGGCTAATCTGGGCGATGGTCAGGTGGCGCTTGCGCTCCTGGAATGCCTGCACCACGGCCAGGCCGCGTGCCAGGGAGGTCATGAAATCCGGATCACCGGTAAACGCCTGGATGCGCTTGGCCGGTGACGCAACGATCGGCGGCGCCACTGATGCGAAGGAGTTGCGCAATTGATCGTTCATTTGGGGTCCTTTCTCTTATTTTTAACCGCTGCGGGAGGGTGACCGCTATTACAAGCCGCCGTGCAATGGCTGCACAAGGCAGGGCAACCAACATTGGGCGATTATCGGACGGTCATTCGATTATCGCAATTTGTCACCGCCGACCGGTGCCGGAACCCCTCTACATCCATTTGAGTGCCTTTCAGAATCGACTGATGTACGAGAGAAGTTAAGGTTGATTAACGCCTGTAGAACATTGCACGATTTATGGCGCCAATAGTTCAGCAAATACCCCACACACCTGCGTAACAAAACCCTCACACAAAGTTGACGATTTTTAACTTGTTGGCGATAGTGTTATTCAAGCGCGTGGCTATAATGCATCCTGTGCAGGAGCCAGCCTCGCCTGACCCCGAGGATAGATTTCACCCAGTCGTGCACCGGCTGCGTGCAGGCTCCGCCGCAAGTACCTGACACACATTTCGAATGCCTGCCAACTGCTTGTGGCTGTGACAAGAAAACTGTTGCTACGACAACTGCTCTTCTCCGGTATCGTGGCCGCGTGCAATAAAGAAGTGGTTTTTCCTGTATACCTTTCCACGCTGATCTTCAGATTGACGGTATACCGGGGGCGACTTCCCGGCATCGCGTTTCGCCGGAATCAAACTCAACTCAATTAGGTAACAATGTGACGAAAGACGAACTGCGCGCGGAACTTGAGCGCCAGGAACAACGTTACAAGGATGTTTACGGCGGGGAAGTCACCACCTACGCCGCCCAGCCAGAACCTGAACGCAAGCCATGGCGCAAACGAGCCAGCCTGCTCGACCAGGCCTTTGCCCAGGAAATCCAAAAGATTGAACAGGACCTCAAAGCCGAAGAGCCATAAGCGTTTCGGGTTGAGCTTCCAAAGGAGCCATCTCTCTGCCAGTACCACGCTGGTGGAGGGAAGCCCGTTATGTGGCCTTAGCGAAATTTCATACGATTGTTTCAGTTATTCCCTTCCGGCGCTTTATCCCGCGAATTTGATGGATCCTCCATATAAATCAATCACTTGCCAAAGCCCCGAAAACACCGGGATGCACGCCTCCCCCCCATTTTTTTTCGTTGAAGAATGTTACCGATGAGCAGCTAGTGCATTGATTACCGATGTTTTCTGGCATAATCGCGCCCCCTTACGACCGGGTCAGAAAACCTTCATGATCGATTTATTCAGCGGACTGGATGCTTGGGTTCTAGTGAGCCTGTTGCTCGCCCTGGCCTTTGTCCTCGCCTTCGAGTTCATCAATGGCTTTCATGACACCGCTAACGCGGTTGCCACAGTCATCTATACCAAAGCCATGCCTCCGCATCTGGCCGTGTTCTTCTCCGGGGTGTTCAACTTCCTCGGCGTGTTGCTCGGTGGGGTCGGTGTTGCGTATGCCATCGTGCACCTGCTGCCGGTGGAGTTGCTGATCAATGTGAACACCGGCCACGGTCTGGCCATGGTCTTCTCATTATTGGCAGCGGCGATCACCTGGAACCTCGGCACCTGGTATTTCGGGATCCCGGCGTCCAGTTCCCACACCCTGATCGGTTCGATCCTCGGTGTCGGCCTGGCCAACGCCCTGATCAACGACATTCCCCTGGCTGACGGCGTCAACTGGCAGAAAGCGATCGATATCGGCGCTTCGCTGGTGTTCTCGCCGATGGCTGGTTTCGTGGTTGCCGCCCTGGTGCTGCTGGGCCTGAAATGGTGGCGCCCGCTGTCGAAGATGCACAAGACACCGGATCAGCGCCGCAAGCTCGACGACAAGAAGCACCCGCCGTTCTGGAACCGCCTGGTCCTGGTGATTTCGGCGATGGCCGTGAGCTTCGTGCACGGCTCCAACGACGGGCAGAAAGGTATTGGCCTGATCATGCTGGTACTGATCGGTATCGTGCCGGCGCAGTTCGTACTGGACCTGGGCAGCACCACTTACCAGATCGAGCGCACCCGCGACGCCACGCTGCACTTGAATCAGTTCTACCAGCGCAATCAAGAAACCCTCGGTGAGTTCCTGGCCCTGGGCAAAAGCGTGAAAGACGATTTGCCGGGCAAGTTCCAGTGCAATCCGCAGCAGACTGAACCGACGATCAACGCCCTGCTGGGGACCTTGAAAGGTGTCTCTGACTACCATTCGTTGACCGCCGAGCATCGGATTGAAGTGCGTCGTTATCTGTTGTGCCTGGATGACACCGCGAAGAAGGTGGGCAAGTTGCCAGGCCTGGATGCGCGTGAGAAGTCGGACCTGGACAAGTTGCGCAAGGACCTGACGGCGACCACCGAGTACGCGCCGTTCTGGGTGATCCTGGCGGTGGCACTGGCCTTGGGCCTGGGCACCATGGTGGGCTGGAAGCGTGTGGTGCTGACCATTGGTGAGAAGATCGGCAAGCAGGGCATGACGTATGCCCAGGGTATGTCGGCGCAGATCACCACGGCCAGCATGATTGGCTTGGCCAATATCTTCAGCTTGCCGGTTTCCACGACCCATGTGTTGTCTTCGGGTGTGGCGGGGACCATGGTGGCGAACAAGAGCGGGCTGCAAGGTGGCACCGTCAAGACCATTCTGATGGCTTGGGTGTTGACGCTGCCGGCGACTGTGGGCCTTTCGGCCGGGTTGTTCTGGTTGGCTTCCAAGGCTTTGGGTAGCTGACAGCTCTTGGGCTTGTGAAGAGGGTGCGACCTGTGAGGGTCGTGCCTTTTTTTATGGCTGGGGTTTGGGTGTATATCCGTTATCTAGGTAACGGCCACTTATGGTTCCGCTCTTACAGCGGCTCACTTTTGAACAGCGCAAAAGTAAGCAAAACGC